>CAYGRH010000001.1:0-39223 GCA_964352165.1 uncultured Hyphomicrobiaceae bacterium
AGCAGCGGATTGAAAATCCGCGTGTCGGTGGTTCAAATCCGCCCCTGGGCACCATCCCGAACATGTTATCGTTCGATCCCGACAAAGCTGTGAAAATACAAGAGGTTGGGGCGGTTCGATAGCCGCCGTTTCGGCTGTATGGAAGCTTGCCGGTGAAAGCAAGTTTCAGGAACAGATTGCGGTCTGCAGGATCACCGGAAGCCCAGATTTTACAGGGGTTTGAGAGGAACTGCAGCGCGGTTCGATAAGTCTCTTCGAAGTCGCCCCTCACCGGCCCCTCATTTTTCAGTTTTTCGGCCAGGACCAGCTTGCGCTCCTGCAGCTTGCGCAGCTGACCCTCGAACATGGTGCCAAGCGTGGCATCGTCGGTCTCGATCAGCCGGGCCATCAGGCGCTCGCTCTGCCGCTCGACCTTTGCGAGCTCTTCGCGAATGCCTCTGCCATGCGTCGCTGCCTTGGCCTGATTGAGCGTCCACGCCTCTTTCAAAAGATCGCGCAGCAGGACGAACGCTTTCGGATCGGGCTGCAACCGTGCGATCAGATGCTCAAAGGCTGTCTCGACATCTTCTTTGCGGATGTTCTTGCGGTGCGCGCTGCAACTCTTCTGCTGGCAGAAGTAATAGCCGTAGTGCCGCGCCCGGCCTTTTGAGTAGGCGGCAGTGAGCGGATGATTGCACTCGGCGCAGGAGACGAAGCCGCGCAGCAGGAAGTCTTGCGTGGTTGATTTGCGCACTGGTGCCTTGGCAGGACCGTTGAGGCGCTCCTGCACCCTCTGGAACGTCTCAAAGCTTACGAGCGCCTCATGCTTGCCCGGAACGAGGCTCAGGCCCCACTGGGGGATGTCGATGTATCCGGCATAGATGGGCCGTTCGAACAACTCGCGAATGCGCTGCAAGTAAATGCGCCCGTTCTGCCAGAGCGGAAAATCCGGAAAGCGTTCCAGATAGCGGGCAACTTCGGCCTGCGTCTCCAGCCGCCCGTCGGCAAAGCGTTCCAGACAATCGCGGATGATGGAGGCGGCAGGATCATCGGGCACCAGCATCTTGCCGTGACCGCTGATCCGTTCATAGCGATAGCCCAGCGGCGGAATGAAGACGTAATAGCCATTCTGGGCGCGGGCGCGCATCCGGTTCTTGGTCTGCTCGGCGTTTTTCTGGCGCTGATGCTGCGAGACCGAAGCCAGCATGTTCTCGACCAGCTTGCTGTCGGAATCCTCGCCGAATTCGATGGACGGGCTTTCGAGCTTACCGCCCGCCTCGCCGATCGCGGCGCGCAGCTGAATATGCGCCATCAGATCGCGCGCCAGGCGGCTGATGTCATCGATAATCACGATGTGAGTGTGGCGGCGTTTGTTTGCCTTGAGGAAGGCCAGCATGGCCTGCATGCCGGGCCGGTCGATGAGACCGCCGGAGACGCCTTCGTCGGTAAAGACCTTGACCGCTTCGTAGCCCTTGTAGGCGGCGTATTCCCGGCAGCGCGTCTCCTGCGATCCCAGACCATGGCCCTGCTTGACCTGCTTCACCATGGAAACGCGGCAGTAGATCACGGCTTTAGGGGCGGTCTGGGGAAGCGGGGCGGCGGTCGTCACGTCTGGGCTGTTCCTTTCAGTTTTTGGGCTTGAGCGTTGTCGTTGGCGGCTTGGGGCAGCGCGTTCCCAACTGGGTCTAATTCTACCATTTCTCTGGGATCATTGCCATTTTTACCGGGCAATTCTGTCCACAATTGCTGGCCAGGCGAGACGCCGAAAGCCTGATCGGCAAAGCCTTGGGCGATGGTCCACATGGCCTCGATGGCCGCGAGTTTTTCTGCCTCGCTGGCATCGAAATCATTGAGATGAGACAGGTAGGTTTTGGGGTCGAATGCCATGCGCGCGGGGCCTCCTCTGATCCCGCGCGCGTTCATGCGCACCGGATCGTTTCATAAGGGTTGAATACGCGGCAAGCGTAGCGTTGTGCGCGTCATCCTCTGGGGGAAAGGGGCCGATCAGAACAGCGCAAGTTGTTCATGCGTTTGCATCTCCAGCGCTGCCATTAGCTGCCGCGCAGCGGTCGCATCCGGGCCATTGCCGGCGGCGATTGCGAGAAATCTCTACCGTAATTGCGCCATTGCCATGCTGCGGGCATCGGCGCGGCTTTCGAATGCGAAACTGTTCCAGACAGACGGCGCACTTCCTGCGCCGGAGTTCGGCAAGTGATAGTCTGTGGCAAACGCCCAAAGGCCGGACGGGGCGCATGCCAGTTCAATGTCCGCATGCGAGCGCCCGGCCTCAATGCGGATGACATCGTCCGGCGGGTCAAAGACACCGCAGTCATTGATGCGCTGGTGCTCCGGCGTGATGCCCCAGAGCGCGGCAACGTCCCACATCGCCTGATCGATGACGTGATAGCGGGGCCCGTGCGCTTTGCGGATGGCGGCTTGCGCCGGGCGCAGATCAAGCGCTGCGATGCCAAGCGGTCCGATTGTGATGCGCTGGCAAGCTGTCATGACCGGCTCTTTCGCTCGGCGCGCGCAATTGCAGGCACGGCGCAATCATTCCACCACCGGGTAAACCGGGCGATGGTCTCGCGGCGGTCCTGCTCTGTCGCCGTGCTCAAAAGATTGTGCTGCCTCTTGATCCGGCTTGCGGCCTTCAGGGCTTGCAACAGGATTTCGGTTTCATCGGCAGACATAGGCAAGCCTCCGTCCGTCGATATGGATCATGGCAAACTCAACCGCCAGATCGCGGGCGATGGCCTCATAGTCGATGTAATGGGCAAGATGCGCCGGGATCTCGCCATAGAGCGCTTCATCAACAAACTGCTCGGCTAGCTCTCGCAAGGACCCTGCTTCGTACAGATCCACCTCGAAATCGTCCGGCTCCACGCTTGCCGGATCGAAGCTGTAGCCGCATTCACCCACGGCGATGATGAAGCGCAGTTTTTGATCCTCTGACCAGTCGCCTGCCACTTCAAGAAAGCGGGAAAAATTGCACTGGCTCAGGCCCCAGGCATTAGCCAGCGCGGCATCGATGCGCTCACCGTCAATGAACTGGATTTCGAATTCTTTCACGGGCTGACCGTGGTCGTTTCGCAAGGCTGCCGCCTTGGCGGCGTAGCTTTCCGCGTCGTCAAAATAAAAGCCGCTCGCACTGATGTCGTAGGGCTGGGCGTAAAGTGTCGTCATGGCTCTCGATCCTTTCAAAAGAGGGGTTCGCATGAACCCTTCTGGCCCTCGCCGAGAGCGGGGGTAGCAAGCGCAAGGAGGCTCCGGCCGAGGGGCCCCGCCTTCTTCAGGCGGGGAGACGGCTGGATGCCTTGCGCGCGCGAGGGGCGGCTGCCCCTGAGCACAAGACTGGCGTTCAATTTGCTGATGGTTTGATGGAGTATTGTTGCCCTGCGTCCGCGTCAGGGATGGAAGCCCGAAGGGCCGAGACGAGCCTCAAGCGCAGGCTCGGCGCGTGACAGCCCGGTCGCTGGCCGGACCTGCCAGCGAGGCGCTAGTCAAATGAACTTCAGGCCCAGACCGTGTAATAAGAAGTGAAGTCTACGTCAAAACAGAACCGAAAGCCGACATTTAGTACCCGCTGCGATTGGCCCCAACACACCAGTTCGGATTGCAAGCAGGCGCTTTAAGGCAGTCTCTGGCTCAAAGCGTCGTTAAGCGCGTGGTCAGCGACCTCCCAAAACTGGGGCTAACGCGTCGGAATTCTCGCTTCGAACTCAGACTGGCTGCTCTTGAAGGTCAATCTGACGCGGCCGACTTGGACGACCGCTGCCCCCATGATTCTCAGCCGAAATAGAGTCGGCCCGCTGCACCTGTGCCCGACATTGAGCCGTTGGACATTTGCACCGCAACGAGGTCGAACTTAACTTCATCCGCGGTCGCCGCCCGGCCAGCTGCTTTTTGCCAGCTACCAGAAAGTCTTTCGACCAGCGATAGCAGAGGTACTAGTTGATGCCCTCCTTGAGGCACAACTCGGCGATTATTTCCTTACCTGGCAGGACTTCGAGCACGATGCGGCTCTCCTCCTCGGAAGAGAACTTGCCGCGCGTCACTCTAGGAATATTCCAGCCGGCCGCGTCTGCGCTTCCCGGACGGCGCCCATTCCTGTCAGCCACCGGCTCCCTCCCAGGGGCTACGAAAAACCGGAATTTTTCTCTACGACAATCAGCTCAAACTGCCCCGAGGGCGCTGACGGGGGAACAGTCTGTATTCGCAATATCATACGCTCAATAACAAAACGCACAAATTTCCAATTTTAAAAGCTGCGTGTACCAATAGTCCAATCCACCCGCATGTTGGCGAAGTTGCTAGGCAAATACCTAGAATTGATACCCAACACCAATGCTTTCGTGAATAACTCCTAGGAACCTTCCCAATTCGCGCAATGCGAACGAATCAAACAGCAAGCTTTGTGGTTATTTTCCGACACCAAAATAATTAGGAGGTGTCGATGACATTCATTGAAAGTACATCCCCGTTCAATACGCTCGTAAATACGCCCAGAGATCCAGCCTTCTTAATTAAAAAGGTTGAAACGTATTACAGGGACCGGTTGAATAACACTTGGAACGGCGTCCATCCCATGAAAGGTAAGGCCCCAGGCCCATCCGATATCCAAGTCCGCACAAACGACTATCTCTGCTTAGCGTCTGACCCAAGAGTTATTGCCGCCGAAGTCAATCATTTGGAGGTTCATGGCCACGGTGAATCTGTGTCGAGAATATGGCTACATCACCAGAATGACATCTTACACCAATTCGAGGATAGGGTAGCTAATTTATTGGAAGCAGAAGCGGCCGTCCTTTGTAATTCAGGCTATTGCGCTAATGTTGGCTTAATTCAATCTATTGTGGAACCTGGGTCTCCCGTCTTTATCGATATGAAAGCCCACGCATCGCTTTGGGAAGGTATAAAAAGTGCAGGTGCCAGGGCAATTCCGGTTCGCCATAATGATGCAGAGCACCTTTCCCGGCAAATCAAGAAAGAGGGGCAGGGAGTTATCGTTGTCGATGCCGTTTATAGTATAGATGGAGATGTCTGCCCACTGAGAGAGTTTGTAGAGGTTTGCGAGCGTCATGGCTGCGCAATAATCGTGGATGAAACGCATTCATTCGGAACACAGGGGCGCTATGGCGCTGGGTTGACCGTCGCCCTAGGTCTTGCGGACCGAGTCCACTTTCGAACCATCGGGCTCTCTAAAGCGGTTCCATGTCGTGGGGGGCTGGTTATCTGCTCGCAACGGAATGCAGAGTTCCTCAGATACGAATCGCTCCCTGCGATTTTCAGCACGACGGTGCTCGGGCACGAAGTTGCGGCCTATAACAAAGTGCTCGACATTTTTGCCAGCGAGCCGTGGCGGCGAAGCAAATTGCATAGCAACCACCGGCGGATACACGCAGCCCTAGATCAACTCGGTTACAACGTGCAGGTTTCACGGTCCCAAATCATTGCGCTCGAGGCTGGGTCGATCTTGACAACGGTTAAGTTAAGAGACGCACTAGAACGGCGCGGGTTGTTTGGAGCCTTGTTTTTCCCGCCAGCGACCCCGGAAAAACGCTGCCTCATCCGCTTCACGGTTAATTGTGGATTGTCACCGGACGACATTAACCGAATCATATCGATCTGTGCCGATGTGCGAACAGAAGTCGGCATGGAGCAATGGCCGTCCACGCGACGCAAGCATAAAGAAAACAGCCGTTCCAATTTAGGGGCTGTTGCGGCATAAAATTCGGTTAGGCAACACATCTTGAGCGAGCCGATCCTTGCTGATCATTTGAACCGATTGGCGGCTCGCTTGGGACAACTGGTGGCAATTCGATAATAATAGTTGTTCCCTCACCCAAAACAGTCTGGAAATGTATTGATCCTTGGAAGCTCTCCACAACATGCTTGCAGAATGCTAACCCAAGTCCGGTGCCTTCCATATATCGACCGCTTGTAGCAAAAGGAGTGAACACCGATTTCTGGATCTCCTTTGGAATGCCCGGGCCGTTGTCATTCACAATCAGGCTATTAACCCCGTCAATGCAATTGGTGGTTATAGTAATCATGTCACCTCTATCGACAGAAATCATCGCAAGGGAGTTCTTTAGGAGATTGAACAACACATGGACAAACAAAACCTTCGATCCAAAAAAATCAAAATCATGGTCAATATCCACGCGAACGGCCTCACGCTCACCTTTCCTAAAGGGATATCGAGCGATAGCATCCCGTATTACGTCTCCAATTTTTGAGACCTGAAATTCCTCCTTGCTGAATCGGTCATGTTTTACCTTCAATAAGATCATATCAATCGCCATGCAGGCTCCTTCGGAATGCTGCAAGATTCGAAGCAATGCTCCGCGGACGTCGCTATCGATCTCGACGAGTTCTTCAAGCTCAGATGAGGTCCCCTCGGCAGACAGGCCCGCCACCTTACTAATGACTTCATAGTCCTCTTGAATCCGCTCACAATCGAGTCTGATCCCAAGCAAAGGCGTCCTCATCTCATGAGCGATATTCGAAGCCAGCGCCTGGGCAGCGAGCAGTCTTTCGCCCGAAATTTGACGTTCACTATAGGTAAGAAAACCGATGGCAGAAATTGCGAACGCGTATATTGGGATACTCAAGAGAAACGGCTCAGGTAGTGCCACCCATCCCTCCAGCGCAAGATATGCCGAAACGGCAGCCAAGTTTCCAACTACGAGAACGACCATCCCATTACGAAAGTCGTATAGTTGAACCACGAACAAAGTGGCAACCGTGGTAGACATTAACCAGGCATTGCTCCCATTATTCATCAAGAGCATGAATGTGAAGAAGAAGGGAAGACTGAACAGGAGCGAAAAATACCCGAAGGCAAGATAGTACGGCTTAAGTTTTTCCGGCCACCAGCGCTCCGCTGCGAGGACCGAGCAAAAAAGCATACTGACTAAACGAAGTTCGGGCGATTCGTATTCCTGCTTAAGCCAATATGTCCAAACCAAATAGTAGATGGGATGCGCACCCAATCCGAGAAGCCCGATGTAAGGCAGCTTGAACGGCGCGCGCTCGTGAAAACTGGCGTAAGATGCCTTAAGAGTTCCAATAGCCTTCTGGAGAAGTTGAAGTGGACTCATTTGAACCCTCGAATCAGTTCCTGGGACGCAATCCTTGCATCGGCCGGCCAGTTTGAGTTTCTAGGTGATTTAAATATCGGGCGCCCAAGCTGCAACCAGTCAGTTCTGGGTCAGTTCCAGCAAATGGATAGGGACTATGCTGCCTCTTTATTACCCTACAACAGTTCTCGCGGTTGACGACGACAATGAATTTCTTGCGAGCTTTGAATACCGCTATCGGCGAAAATTCAAGTGTCATCTTACAAGCTCGCCCAGTGCTGCAATAGAACTCATAACCCAAGATGATAAAAAATTTCAAGAAAAGGTTCTGCTCAGCCAGTTTGGAGACATTGAGGGAGAAGAAGGCCCCAATATCGTTACACTGCGGCTATCGGAAATTGCTGCGATATCCGAGGCTCCTGACCACAGTGATAAAATAAGTGTTGTGGTAGTCGACTATGCCATGCCCGAAATGACAGGGGTAGAATTTTGCCGAGCTGTTGCCGATTGCAAGGTGAAGCGCCTGCTCTTGACAGGGAAAGCTGGATTGGAGCTTGCTGTGGACGCTTTCAACGAGGGGTTGATTGAATCTTTTGTTTTGAAGGGAGCTGCTGACGTTGGTTCAAAGATTGAGCGCGAAGTGAGAAGACTGCAGAACTTATTCTTTAAAGACGTAGCCGCCCCCATTACATCAATCAAAAATCTTCATGATTTTGAGTTCTTCCGGGACAAGGACTTTTGCCGACTCTTCGACAGACTGAAAAATGAGCTAAAAATATCTGAATACTTTCTTTCTGCATTTCCGCCAGGGTTAATAATCGTATCGCGTGATGGAAAAAAAAGGCTGCTACTTGTTTACAGTAAAGACATTATGCGCGCTCAATTCGAAACGGCGCTTCATGCAGAAGCGCCGTCGGAGTTATTGAGTATACTCGAAAGCAAGTCAGGAATTGTGGCATTTCCAGCTCCAATGGGGTTTTATAAAGAAACGTTTGCGGCGGTATGGGAAGACTACGTGTTTCCCTCGCAGCATGTGGCGGGCAGCGATCGGTGGTGGTGGACGATAGTCGAACCAATTGGTGATTTGAGCATGTTCAGGCCCCGCTGATATCTTTCGGAAGTAATCACCAAAATTGGATAGTCCTGCTGCGTACAATACTAATCAATTATACGCTGGCGGAGTGCGTAGGCAACTGCTTGTATCCTGGTTTTCACCTCGAGTTTTCGCTTGATGTTCTCGACATGATAATTGATGGTCTTAGGGCTAAGATTCAACTCTTGGCCAATTTGACTGTCGGACATACCCTCTGCAATCAGCGTCAGTATCGTAACTTCTCGGTTAGTGTAAATGCTTGCCGGAGTTTTATGAGGCATTGATTGTAACCTGATCACGCCGGTAACAGGGGTCCGCCCTGCAACATCCCTCAGTCGGTGATGCTGATTCAATAAAGGACCGGTCTTGTCGCCACCAAGACACGCTAAATGCTTCGATAGAAGTGCTTGATCGGTATCTTGTAAATCTCCGCGATTGCAAAGAGCAACATTGGTGGCGTCCTATTAAAACCAACTTCTAGCCGGCGGAGCTCAAGTTCCGAAATGCCCAACTGTAATCCCAATTGAGAGGCCGGCATTCCGGCAGCTTCACGCAACCGCCGAATGCGGCGGCCAACGGCAAGGTCGATGGGGTGTAAAGCTGGTTCCGAGTGCTGAAAGTGCCGTGCTGCTATCTCAGACCTCTGATCATCCGTGCCCGCGTTTGACAATGATCTGGCCCCCATCATCGGGCGTTCCGAAGGAACGCTGATCGATTGTTTGTCAGCACTAGGTTGTCACCTAGTTCCTTGTGAAGCACAAGAGTGTTAGTAATCTAGCTTGATAATGGGCAGGTTGGGAACCTATATCTGCCCGTGGTTCTCGTTTTCCGCAACGTCCAGAAATCATGGCGCTTTTTGGGTCGAACAACTAGGCCGTTGCTTGAGAATGAGCATTGTTGATTCAAAGTGGCGTTCGTTCAGACAGGCAAGGCCTTGACCATTTCGGCTGGTCCGACATCTAAATTGACAAAGATCGAAGAAGCAGTCTTGGAACTCTGCAGTGAGGGCTATTCTGATCTTGAGATCTCTCGGCAGCTTTATTCTTGCCCCCAAGTTGTGCGTAACATTTTTTTACGTATAAACAAAAAGTTAGGGGCAAAAAACAAGACGCATGCTGTCGCCTTATGGATTGGGAATCAGGACCCTATTTCAAAGCGATAAGTTGGATTCGGAAGTTCCGTTCAAACGTGAGTGATCTTGGTGACGCGACAAGGCGGCAGCGGACTTCGCGCTGGGGACCCCCGTTTTTGCGTCCAGTTAGGATCTGATCCAATGCGCTTTGACTTAACCGTTATCAAGCGGCCCACCATGCTCCCATCTTTGCAAACCTACGGAAGTGCATCTGGCTTTTTCAAGCCTGCTGGAGAATCCCTGGCCTTGTACGAGGACAGAAAGGCATTTTGGTCTGAAATCATAAGCTCAATAAGCTCAATAAGCTCGATTGCGATGCTGCGGTTCAAACGAGAAAGTGGGCTTGTCACAACATCGCAAATCGACAAGTTGTAGGGAGGCGGGTGCGACTTAATTTTCTTTAGTAACAAATTCCTTGCCCTGAAAAGGGGCCACGACTAGGAGATTGGACAATGCAACTGAGTTCGGAATTGATGGCCTGGCTACCTAGCCTGCGTCGTTACGCCAGAGCGTTAACAGGTTCGCAGGACGCCGGTGATGATCTAGTCGTTAGGGCTTTAGAACGGCTTAGTATAGGTCCTCGTTTGGCCGACGACATTGCTCCGAAGATTGGTTTGTACAAAGTGGTCTCTGATGTTTGGAACAGTGTGATCGGGAAACACATTATGGATATGGCGGCCAAAGGAAGCTTGGCAGCGGCTGCTGACGAACGCATCGGTCAACTCGAAGGGATACCCAGACAAGCCTTTTTACTCGTGGCTATGGAGAAGCTGACGCCGACCGAGGCGGCTATCGTACTTTCTCTTTCCGAGCACGAATTTAAATCTGAACTCGCCAAAGCCCGGCACGACGTGGCCAGCCAAGTTGCAACCGATGTGCTTGTGATCGAAGATGAGCTTTTCATTGCTGCCGATCTAGAGAAAATTCTCACTGATCTCGGCCACAATGTTGGTCCGGTAGCCCGGACCCATTCTCAAGCGGTTGCGGTCGCACGACGACAAAAGCCAGGTCTAATAGTATCAGATATTCAGCTGGCTGATGACAGCAGTGGGATCGATGCTGTGCGTGATATTCTCGAATTTTCGTCAGCGCCAATAATCTTTGTCACATCTTATCCAGAGTTATTGTTGACCGGGACACGACCCGAACCGATTTTTCTTATTAAGAAGCCGTTTTCAAGTGACGAAGTTCGTGGAGTGGTTTCTCAGGCTTTATTTTTCCGACAGAATGCTCGCGCCTCGGATATTGCGGAAGGAGCGGTGCGATTATCGGGTCAGAGAAGTCACTGATAGTCTGAATTGTCTGATTGTTTGTATTTTTTAACTTTTCCGGCCGGCGTTGTTAGGTTTAACGAATTGTTTGCCATGCGAAGGCTCGGCTCTGCTCAGATTCGAACCATTTGCTTAGTCGCGGCATCTGTTTCTCAATGAATTATTTTGAGGGGGATGCCAGTGGGCCACATGAGTCAATGCGTCAAGAGTTTGGTTGGGACCGCCAGCGACGATCATCGAGTAGATGCCGAAAACGATAGGGTCCAGAAGCTCCATGAGGTTCTTGAGATCCAAAAAAGTGCCTTGGATCACATGAGCCAAGGCCTGTGTCTCTATGATAGCCAACAACGGCTTGTTCTGTGCAATAGCCAGTTCAGAGACATGTACCAGCTCACCAACGAGCAAGTGCGCCCTGGAACATCGCTCGAGCAGATTTGTCGATACCGAATCCAAAATGGAATTTTTGGTGAGCAGCATCCAGAGGCTTACATTCAGGAGCGAACGGCTCCCGTCTACGAATCGTCCAATCGTACACAAAAACTTTCCGACGGACGCACAATTCTTATAAGGCGTCGTATCACTCACGATGGCGGTTGGCTGACGACGCATGAGGATGTGACGGAACAATGCCTTGCCGAGGCCAGAATCACCTATATGGCAACGCACGACGCGTTGACTGGCCTCGCCAATCGGACGCTGCTGATGCAGAAGCTAAAAGATGTACTGCCGAGAGTCAAAAGAGGCGAAAAGGTTGCACTCCTTTGGCTTGACCTCGACCATTTTAAGAACGTGAACGATGCTTTTGGACACCCTATCGGCGACTCATTGTTATGCGAGGTGAGCCGGCGGATTTCTGCCGCCGTTCGTGATACCGATACGGCAGCCCGATTGAGCGGTGACGAATTTGCCGTCCTGCAAGTCCAAGTCCAGGAGCCGGCCGATTGTGCAGCGCTCGCGCGGCGTCTCATCAGCGTCGTAAGCGACCCCTACCTCATCGAAGGCAATCTGATCATGGTGGGTGTTAGCATCGGCATTGCCCTTACGAGTGAGGCTGATTGCGAACCAGAGCAGCTAATGAAGTCGGCCGACCTTGCTCTCTACAGGGCCAAGAGCGACGGCCGCGGAACTTACCGATACTTTGCAGCCGAGATGGACGCTTCCATGCAGGCCCGCCGCGAAATGGAATCCGAACTCCGAGCTGCTCTCGTAAAGGAGGAGTTTGAGCTGTACTACCAACCGATCATGAACTTAAAACTCATGCAGCCATGTGGTTTCGAGGCTCTTTTGCGATGGAACCACCCAAAGCGTGGGGTTGTGCCGCCCAACGACTTCATTCCCATAGCCGAGGAAACTGGCCTCATCATGCCAATAACCGAGTGGGTAATACGGACCGCTTGTAGGGAAGCGCAGTCCTGGTCTCGTCCATTGCGGGTTGCCGTAAATGTATCTGCCGTACATTTCCGCTATGGCGACCCCGCCCTTTCCATTCGAAATAGTCTGCAAGATACCGGATTAACACCCTCACGCCTTGAAGTGGAAATTACTGAATCTCTCCTCTTGGATAATTCAAACTCCGTACTCGACAAACTTATGAGTTTGAAGGAATTGGGTGTCCGGATATCCATGGATGATTTTGGGACTGGCTTTTCATCATTAAGCTATCTTGTTGATTTCCCATTCGACAAAATAAAAATTGATCGATCCTTTGTCAAAGGCCTCCCGAGCGAAAAGAGTTCGCTGGCTATTCTTCGATCGATTGCAGGACTTGGGACGAGTTTAGGTATGGCAACCACTGCAGAGGGCGTGGAGACGCGCGAGCAACTTGACGTGGCGATAAAGGAGGGTTGCACCGAAGTTCAAGGCTACTACTTTAGCCGGCCGCAACCGATTTCCTTACTGGTAAGCGCACTTCGCGAATGCGATGAGAAGTGTCGGACGTTTAGCAGTTTATGAGACGCAGTCGCGCTTGATATTGGTTGTATTGGGGCGTCCGGCTTATCGCGCCTGTGCCGCGCGCAGTTCTTGTTTCCTTTGAATCACTTCATGGTTCTCCCTGAAGTTCTGCCTTCCTAAAGGATTTCTGATGAATTTTTCCCCAGTCTGGACGGACATGTCGGGGGTCTCGGTGCAGCCCCGAATCGAGCAACACCCGACGTTCGAGCGCTTGATGGCGCGCATCCCCGCTTCTGAGCGCGAATCATTCACGCCAGTTCAACTTGCATTGCTGTCTTCCGCGAGTAAGCCACCACCGCCGCAGCACTGGATCGATTTTCGGGTTTCACTTCCTTTTTTTGGCACTCGTTTTTACGTAACGCTACTGAGCGGCAAAGAGCGGCGTTCAATTCGACGAATTAAATCTGAGGGCCAAATTAGCGCGTCAAATCTGTCGGTGGCGTACCTTGGAGCCTTGCTTTTAATTGGAACGGTTTCGTTTCTAGCAATAGCCGTCTTCTTGTATGTATTAAAGTCTGGGCTTGGGATTGACTTCTATGAAGATCATTCATTCTTGCATGGACTGCTCCTCGAGTGACTCATCTCTGGTCCACCTATTTAGCAAAACGATAAATTTCTTTATCGCCCGAACCTTGCGCTTCTTGTTTAGGTCCGCGTGCGATCCAAAACGAATCGGCGAATAAAGCAAGATTTGTACGCCCATTAGAATGTAAAAAATTAGGGCGCGACGACAATATGACCAGCTTATTTACCATGATCGAACCCCGATAATAATTTTTCGAACTATACCTCATTCAAAGCATCTCATTATAGTTGCGACAGCCCACCCATCAAGCCAGATGACCCCTTATTGGAATTGATGTGCTTCGAAAGTAAATTGAGGAACGGACTCGGAGGTGAAGATGCAAGAAACAGTTGGAATGTTAAGTCGAGTTTTCGGAGATTCGCAAACTTCTAAGATTCAGTTTTCGGGTTCCCAATCGGATCTCATACGTGCAGCGAATGCAGAGATTGAAAACTTTGGTGTTTTAGTGGCTGTCGTTTCAAGCATTCTGAATGAGTTGCGCGACAGTGGTGCGACGTCCATACCAGTTACTATTCGTCGCTTTATACCCTCCACTCCTGTCGTGCTTAAGCAGTTTTCAAAGTTGTCGAGACCAATTTCAACAACTGATATCGAGACCCACCTTGTTTATCTCGGCGCACAAATTTCGGTTGGCCAGTATCAACTGCGTCGGTCCCTGGAAGATCAAACAGACTTTCTATCTCATCTCGAAGTTGATCAGGTTTGCCATGCCTGGAGGGGCATTTGTGACCAGGTTCTTCTTGTAATGGCTGACCTTGATCTGCTTGCTGACGACATGGGTTGCGGGGCAATGGATCAAATGTGTCGGAAGGAACTAGAAGCGCATCTCGCAGACGCGCGAGACGGTGGCAGGCGACTGAGCTTGAGTCGTGATGTCGACTTCCAACGTTGGTCCCAGAACCGGCGCCATCGGCGGGTCTTGTTGAATGCCATGGGAACAGCTTATTGCATGGGGGAAGCGAGGCCAGTGCTCGTTACGGATGCATCTGTCGGCGGAGTTGGGCTTGATTTTGCGGAAGGTTTTCTTGAGGGGGAAACCATCAAGTTGGCGCTTCCCATGGGACGTGAGTTCGTCGGCAGGGTGGCGTGGTCTGCAGGCACTCGAGTAGGGGTTCAGTTTGATAAGGAGCTGGATCAGCATGACGTATTGTTTGATTTCGAGTGAGGCAAGGGCTAACCCGGCTTTCTCACGGGGTGTCGCAGGAACGGCGTTTCTGCTGACGCTGGACCTCGTCTGATGCGGCGAGACAGGCCGAGCGCCATCGCTGCCACCAGTTCGGCAGCCCTTCCGGCCAGCGCTGATCCTCTTTCGTTGGTCCTCGGACTTCAGTGCGGCGTTGCCGCTCAGCCGCACAATCGTCGCGCGGCAATGGCAAACACGGCCGCATCGGGACAGCTCGATGCAAAGGCAAGCTTGACGCGCCGGACCGAGATCGTGACGCGAGCGCCGAGCTTCAAAAGCTTCAACCGGATCGTGCCGCAGGTCGCTACCGCCAGCCTGGTACCGGCGAGCCCGACGCGGCGCACCGCGCACATCAGCACGTAGGCCAGTGACGGCAGCCAGAGCCGGAGTTGATTGGTGCGCATGGTGGGAACGGAAACAAAAGCTCGTGCCTCAAGAGTGAGCCCCGAAAGGCTCACCATTTGTGCTCCGATCTGTCACATGGATCGCTAGCCGTTCTTAGTGCCCGCTCGTCAACTGTGCACACGAACATAGCATCTTGACGTCCGCGGTGGCCTGGTCAAGCAACGCGAACTTGTTGTCCGATTTACCCGTTGTTTACCAGATCAGAATGAGTGTTTACACTCTGCCGGATAATGATTCGAAGTAATGGTCATTCATCGCTCAGCGCTCGACCGTCTTTATGAATATTTGACCATTGAAAGTATATCGTCAATCAATTCAAGGAGCCGGGAGTGCCATGATCGTTGACGAAGTTACAGCACCAGGACCGTGGGCAGACCAAGTGAATGATGATGACCCGATTATCGATGAAAACATCGAAGTCGAGCTCGGGAGAGTTCTGCGCGAAGCCTATGCTGATGTACTGGAGGAGCCAATCCCTGAAAGGTTTCACGAACTGATTAGGAAATTGAAGAATGAGACAGTGGCGTGACCAAACATTCCATTCCATTCGATCAACTCCTCCTGTCCAAAGTTCCAAGTTTACGCGCCTATGCGCGTTCGCTTTGCCGAGATCCAAACCTTGCCGATGACATCGTCCAGGATGCTTTGCTTGCGGCATGGACTAAAAGAGCTTCCCTGCGCGATCTGGATGCTATTAAGCCGTGGCTTTTGACAATCGTACGAAACACGTACTTGGCGCACGTGCGCCGCTGCAGAAAAGAAGTCGAAGATGTGGATGGACGTCTTGCAGCCCGACAGTCCGCTCCCGCCACACAGGAAACGTCGAGCGAACTTAGCGATGTTAAAAGAGCTATGAACGCGCTCTCTGATGAAGAACGCGAAGCCCTGGTTTTGGTTTGCATTGATCAACTTACTTATCAAGAAGCTGCGCAAGTATGCGCGTGCCCGGTTGGCACTATAAAAAGCAGAGTCAACAGAGCAAGGTCCCAACTTCTTGCCTACCTAAAGGACGACTCGTTTTATTTTACGTCCTCACGAGCCGCAAATGGGATTATCGAGGCTAGAGTATCCACTGCCGAGAAGCCGCAGAGGCGGCCAGAAACGCGGAACAAGAGTTTGAAGAGTTATAAACCTTTGCGTCCAGCGCAGGCTGTTGCATAAAAACCCAGTGGGAAGCATTCGAAGAATGGCTGTACCCGTTCCGAGCTGTAGCCAGTTAGAAATGAAGATCGCAGTGTTGCGAGCTTCAGCGGCCGCACGATTCGAGATCAACGAGCCGAGTTACCAAGCAGCAAAAACTTGAGAAAACTCCGCATCTCGAATAATTTTTCAGTTACGCTCAAGCCACATCTACCCTTGCCGCTCCATGCGACACGACATCGAGCTGATTGGCCATTTGGCGTCAGGACCTCAGTTTCAGCGCCTTTCGATAGGTGAAAATTCGTAATCAGCCCGAACCCAGAATCCGAAATATCAAAGATTGTCGCGTTTTCTGAGCTCTCCTCTGTCTTAATGATACAATTAAGACTGACCAGCATTCGCGGACTGGTTCTTTTCTCAACGAACGATGTAATATTTAGCTCGCCGTTCTCATTCGCCGATGGCCATCCGCCAACCGCAGCTTCGACAAGGTCTGCATCGAAGTCGAAATGCACCCGCTCTCCACTGTTGTACTCAGCAACGTAGTACTGCGCTTCTATGCTTAGAAGTGCCCTGAGCGCCCGTTGTAACTGGCTGCAGGTGGTTCGCCACTGATTTGCTGCCTTTGCAAAATCATCTGACGAGTGTTCTATAGGCGCAGAGGGTGCGATGAGGTTAGTGACAAGCAGTGCGTTGCTTAGACTGTTCAAAAATTCGCCGACCATACCAGCAACATTACGCGGAAGCCCACACGACTTAAAGCGGCTGAGCACTGCATTCTGCGGCCCAATATGGCTACTACCGATTGCTAAGACTTGGGAGCAGGCCCGACTTGTGAAGCAGTTGCGATTTACTCCAAAGTTCAGAAGGCTCGTCATCGCCGTTACAATAGGCACAAGCGTATATAATGCCGCGCGGGCCTCACGCACCTCTTGGCTCAAAACCAGACGTATCGGGGACACCCCATTAGAGATGCAGAGTGAATTCTGGACGATGCCCAGATCTATCGACTCGTGCTCATCGAGCTCAAACACGGAAATTGGTGCCATCATACCTGATACCCGCTAATTACCATTCATTGGAAAACTCAATTGTTTCCAAGATATCGTCGGGGTTGGACCGCGGAGGTGCCAATCTTGTTTTTTTGTTGGAAATCGCAAGTAGACATCACTTTGCATCTTTTGATTCTTTACCAAGCACTGTGATGGGGAGCTTAAGCTTCAATGTCGCACTGTTCGGTTTTTTTGTGTTGAATGACCCGGGTTGCCGAAGGACTAACTCATAAGTCTGATCATGGGATGGTGCGGAACCGCCGACCCACTGGATGTGGAAAACTTGCCGACTAATGGCTCGCAACTGAACCGCGCTGGGTACAACCAGAATTCTTTCGCCGTTTTTTTCGAATGCCGAATGTCCAGTTTCAGGAGCGGTCGATGCCAACTGTACAATCAAAAACATATCTTCTTCGGTCGGGTTCTCAATAGTCACCCTCGAAAAGGCGGATATTTGCGTCCCTGCAGCTTGAGAATCTCTATTAATCCATCTTAATTCACCTGCTACCGCTATTGAGATCAGCGCGGAAGAATGCTCCGCAAACGCGACAATTAATATGACGAGCGCATACCAACCGACTGCGCGCATACGTCTCCGATTGCTTCCGGAGGCGGACGGCTGTCGCATCAAACATCTGAACTTGGCTCGGTGCGCTATCGACAACGGACTGGCTCCAGCAAGAAAACGAAATCTCTTGCCAATGAGATGCACTCCGAGCCCAAAGGGTTCGCAACGTTCCAACTATTTTTCGCAATCTCAAGGTGTGGAGGAGATTTAGAGAAAAGTAGAAACGTTCACGAAAATTAAATAAACTTTTGGCGTATGCTGGAAGAATTCCGATTCGAATAGTTTGTGCCTTGCGGCCGGAGCTTTACGATGCCTAACAGAATTGGCAATGCCCATCGCCATCTCAGCTTGCTCGGGCTCTACCCGACGATTTTCGTCGTGGTTTTACTCATTGGGATCGCGTGGACAACGGCTGTCAATCGCGGCATTCAGTCAGCTCACGAAGAAATGTTGTTGCTAGAAGGAAAACTCAAGAACGTCGGTGTAACGCTCTCGCATAATGTGGCGCGAACGTCGAGCGAGCTCGACACGCTACTCCAATTTATGCGAGCTATGCGAAAGTCGAAAAGTACCGAGGTTCCGTGGTCTGAAATAGTGTCGGAAGACTACACGCTTAACCGGCATACAGTACAAATTGCTGTCATTGCAAAAGATGGAATGATGGTGACTAGCACAAAGATGCTCAACCCACAGAAGCCAGTTGACTTAAGCGATCGGGAGCATTATCGCGTCCACCTTCATGGGAGCAGCGACCAGCTTTTTATTAGTAAACCCGTAATTGGTCGCGCCTCCAAAAAATGGAGTGTTCAATACACGCGCCCCCTTTACGACTCTGCCGGTGCTTTCGACGGGGCAATTGTTGTTTCCTTCGATCCGGATAAATTCACGCAAATGTATGAAAAATTAGACCTTGGAAATGGTGGCGTTATTATCGTCGGGACCGACTCTATAGTGCGCGCAGCCTCTGGACTTTTTTCGAGTTCTCTAGGCTCCAGAATTGAAATGTCGGGACATGGAGTCAAGTTCTTGCAATCTGACGGGGTCAAATCGATCGATTCTGATCAGAATCGCTTCAAGGATATCGTGTACGTGACGCAGGATGTCGAGGGATACCCGCTGAAAGTTATTGTCGCTGCAGAGGCAAGGATATCGTTCTTTTCGATTGGCAATGCAATATATTTGCTAGTTGCTGCGGTTTTCTCGGTTATTGCGATCTATATTGGTGTAAGCAATTACTCGCATCGTCGAAGGGAGCTGGAGTTATTGGGTGAAAGCAATGCGGCCCTGATTGACAAGGGTGTCGCAGAAGCAGCCAACAAAACAAAAGGCGAGTTCTTAGCAATAATGAGCCACGAAATTCGTACACCGCTAAATGGTGTTCTAGGATCACTGGACCTCATTTCCAGCCACAAACTTCCAGCAGAAGCTATGAAAAGCTTGGATGTTGCAAAGTCTTCGAGCGAATATCTGCTCTCACTTATCGACGACATACTCGTTTATTCAAAACTCGAAGCCGGAAAAATTGAACTCGATAAACAGCCGTTCTCACTCCTTAAGTTCATAGGGGATCTAGAGGTTTTCTTTCGGCCGCTTACGGAGTCGACGGATAACAAGTTTTGCGTTCAAATATTGGGTGAAATTCCGGGTCAAGTTTTAGGCGACCAGTTCAGGCTCCGGCAGGTTTTGCTCAATTTACTAGGGAATGCCAACAAGTTTACTAGCGCGGGGAGTATTCAACTGACTGTTCGCTCGCAAAGTAGCGCTGATCAAACTTCTGCGAAAATTCAGTTCTCGATAGAAGACACAGGGGTAGGAATACCCATCGATAAGCAAGCCTTGGTCTTCGAAAAATTTCAATCTTTGGACGCAAGCTATTCGAGAAGATCGGATGGTACTGGTCTTGGCCTCGCCATTTGTAACAGTATAATGCGTGCCATGGGTAGTCGCTTGAACTTAGTCAGCGAATATGGTGTCGGAAGCACATTCTTTTTCGAAGTCGAATTACCCAAAGCTGAAAATGAAAATTTAATGCTTCAAGCGGTTCGAAAAGCCATTTCTAAAACCGACTTCAGAACATTAAGTATTCTGCTGGCGGAAGACAATGAAACTAACGCCTACATAGCGACAGAGTGCTTGGTTCGCGAGGGACATTCGGTGGTCCGCGCTACAGACGGAGTCCAAGCCGTTGCTCGGGCAAACGCGGTGCAATACGATCTCATCTTGATGGATGTATCTATGCCGAACATGGATGGCTTGACGGCATCACTAGCGATCCGGTCTCATCATGGTCCCAATCAATTTACACCAATCGTCGCCCTGACCGCGCATGCAGAATCTGGAACGGAGGAAAAGATCAGAGAGTGTGGGATGAACGCATATTTGACGAAGCCCATTCGGCGAGAACGGCTGTTGATTGCAGTTCAAGAATTTAGTGTTCAATCTGCGGTCAACTTGTTGCGGACGAATAACGCCCTGATTGCTTCAAATGATTCTCAAGGGGACCTATCGATGTGCGTTAGTGATTGTGAATTAGAATCGGATGGCCTTGCTGCCTTCCTCCGCGATAGGGAAATCGATGAGTCATCTCCGTTATTCAGAATTTTTATAACCGAGATGGATACAAAGAGAACCCTTCTTGATCAAGCTATAGCCGAAAAGAATATTAAAGCGGTCGGGCGCATCGCTCATGCTGTTTTGGGGAGTTCATCAACAATCGGTGCCGCCAAGCTCGCCGCGCATTGCAGGCTTTTGGAAGCCGAATGTCGCAGTCCTCGCCAAGTCGACTGGCGCCTTGCTATATCGACTCTGCACGCGATCGACAGCACTGTTAACGATTTCAAGGCCATCGTTGCCACGATGTCGGAACGAAAGAAAGTCGAGGTAGCAACTGTTTCCGCCGCCTAGGGTCCCAGTGGCTAAAGTATTCCTCAACGCGCTCCTTGTCGCCCGGAACCCGCACAAACCGCGATAGGTGCTGCGAAAATTAGTCCATAAACCAGGGCTTTACACTTGTACCTTTCTTGATCGAATACATGTAGAATATCGGAAGGTTGGGGGGGAAAATCGCGCGGAAGTCGGCTCCGTTGAACGTGATGAAAATAGAATTCGGGAAAACCTCTTGAACAGCTAGGCGCTCGATCATATTCATGCGGAAATAGTCCAGAGCCCCTTTCCGTGCGCAACCATCACCTCGATACCATTTTGCGGCGCACTCCACTAGTTTTTCCGTTAACTCATGTTCGTGAGGAGCCAGGTCCTGCTGACGCGATTCCATGTTTATTTTTGCTTTCCGACATACTTCACTCAGTCGAGCAACAGTGAACAAGCGCGGATCCGCATGCATACGAATATCATTTCCATAGAAATTGATTTCCTCAGGATCGTAGCCGTTTAAATGGGCGTGTGTATCGGTATAAAGGATGTCAAAACTAGCGCCCCTATTGTACGCCTCACATATTCTCTCCGCCATTCCAGTGAGAAAAGTTAGGCACTTATCTTCATTGATGCCGGCATGGGTACGGCGCCCTTTGCCCCAGTACATGACGAAGCTGATTGGCTCGCTTCTTCGGATGGCATTCGAGACGAAACGCCGCAAAAGCGTGTTATCGGAGGGCTGAGACCTTTTGTAGCTCCACTTATTGAAGCTTTTCAATGCGCTATCCACAAGCTGTGAATGGTTGGTCTCGGACAGACTTTCAACGGGCGAAGCGTCATCAACGCGATACTGGCCAGCCAAATACATTCATTAAACTCCATCATGATTTTCAAATCGTGCGGTGGCGATTAAGGAGGTTCCCTTCACTTCTTTTTATTCTTTTCGGGCATAGAACGCCAAGCTTTCTTCCAGCTACCGACGCCGAAGCATTTTAAAATCAAAAACGCAGGCTGTTGCGTTGTGGAGGACGCGGCGTTCAAAGCCCCTTGCCAAGTTGCGTGTAGAGCTAACTCTCTTGATCCTACCGACATGCGTTATGAGCTAGTTTTTGATAGCAGTCCAAATCGCCGGATTTGGTCAGGCTAAAGTCTGAGGGCGCGCCCTGGATGGATATCGAGGCGATCAAAAGGAACAAATCCTACCAGAATACTAAGACACCATTAGAGCTTGATCCTAATTTTCATGACAAGACAACCTCCTCAAAAATGGGGAGTTGACACTCGTCCTTCTTGCAAGCAGGGAGAAGGCATTCGAAGAGGAGGAGCTTACTTTGGCTTGTGTCGTGCGTTTTCTTGCTCACGGTGACGCCGCGTTGCTGGTCGAGTTCGGTGACAAGATACGGGGTGATATCAATGCCCGTGTTCTGGCGCTTGATAGGCGTATTGGCAATCAGGGGCTGGTTGGTTTCATAGAAGCAGTGCCAACCTATCGGTCACTGCTGATCCATTACGACCCACTTCAAACGACTTTCGGAAAGCTGCGGACGTCCGTCCGAGAGGCTTTGGCTGAAACGGATGATGTTGTGTTTAGTACGAACCGGAATTGGTCGGTACCTGTCGTCTACGGAGGAGAGGCTGGTATCGATATTGATTGGCTTGCTGCGCAACACGGTATCGATCGGCGGACGTTAATAGCCATTCACAGTAATGGATGCTATCGGGTCTGCATGATCGGGTTCATGCCAGGTTTTGCATATTTGAGCGGCCTTGATCCTAGTGTTGCAACTCCGCGGAGGAAAGAACCTCGACCTCACGCACCACAAGGTACGATTTCGATTGGCGGTGAGCAGACCGCAGTTCAGTCGGTAGCAGGCCCAAGTGGTTGGCACTGGATCGGGCGTACTCCACTTAAAGTTTACGACCCTCACCGCACCCCGATATGCCTCTTTGAGCCCGGTGACACGCTTCGATTTATCCCTATTGCCGAAGAAATGTGGGACGAAGAAACGCTCAAATGCGAATCCGCCATTCACGAGTCGATACCATGAGCGCTCTTCATGTACGTGCACCTGGTATTTCCAGCATCCAGGATGCCGGACGATACGGCCTTCAACGATATGGGGTGGCGCCTGCAGGGGCAATGGACTTAGGCTCGCTTGCCCTTGGCAATCTCTTGGTCGGCAATGACCCACGAGCAGCAGCGCTCGAAATCGGACCTATACCTGCGACCTTTAGGATTGAGCAAGCTCCTGCCCGAATAGCTGTAACAGGCGCATCCCGTATTCTGAAGTCCGGTCAGCTCGTAAAACCAGACCATCAAACATTTATTGTTGCACCAGGTGAGGAGTTAGAGCTCGGCAGCGCACATAACGGCACGTTTTCGTACCTTTGTATCGAAGGATCCTTTAAGGTGGTACCTCATCTAGGAAGCAATTCCATCGACGAACGCGCCGGCCTCGGTCGACCCTTTGCCAGACGCATACAGCGTAATGATATCCTAGAGATCGGCACCGCCGGCCCGAGGAGGGCCGAGCGACGCTCGCAACCCCCGATATTCTGTGGCACACCAATTCGAGTCATAATGGGACCGCAGGACGATCACTTTTTCCCCGAAACCTTGAACCAATTTCTCGATTCGACTTGGCGTATCGCTCATAAAAGCGACCGAATGTGCTTTAGACTAGACGGACCTCTCCTAGCGCACGCACGAGGTTACAATATTGTTTCCGACGCCACAGTGAAAGGATCTATCCAAATCGCTGGTAGCGGTCAGCCATACGTATTGATGGCCGATCGAGGAACGACTGGCGGTTACCCAAAAATTGCAGCTATCGCAACTATTGACATTGACCGTTTTGCGCAATGCCCTCCTGGTACTGAGATTCGGTTCCAAGCAATATCACTTCTGGAAGCGCAGTCATTACTTCAAAAAATAGCCATGCCTCCGCGGCTTGAGCTCTTAACGGGTCTTCCCCTCATCGACATAGATGCCCTCCATATTGCCAACTTGGCAGGTGAAGTTACGGACGCAAGAGCCGACGATCATTACTGTTTTTCATAGTAGAGTTTGTATTTTTGGGAGTTGACGAGAATTTACTTAACGGAATAACATTTGCGTCCCTATGAAGAATAAGACCCACAGGACCATCGCCTTAAAACGTGACGGAGAAACCCTCTCCCTCAATCGGACACCTACTGCCATTCCCGCCAGTGCAGGAACAATCGCTAAAATAGAACAGATTGCCAACTGCATTGTGAGTACTCCCGTTAATGCGAGCCCTAAAGAAAGGGCGGAAGTCGCGACTAGGACTACAATATTGATTGCTTGAACGGTTCTGTGAGCATCAAGATTCAGAGCTAAGATGTAAGGCACAATTGGCACAACCTGAGAGCCCGTTAGACCGGTAAGTATTCCATTTGTGAAGCCTACTGGAATTTCAAGCGGTTTGTGGAGCCGGGTTGCAAGTCTAAAATCTGGTTTAAGTAGCCCGAAAACAGAATACGACAATATAGCTATGCCAAGCACTCTTGCGGCTAGCGTTTGATCCACCCAAAGAAGCAAACCGATGCCAAGCGCAATCCCGGGCAACATTGAGATATATAGCCACCTGAAGGTCAAAATCGTTTCAGAAAAATGGCTCGACGCAAGAATCAATCCGATATTCGTTGCTACCGCAGGCGCAAGAACAACCGCCATCGCTGTTTTAAGTCCGAGTGCCAAAACAAGGAACGGTAACGCGCAGGATGCGTAACCCAAGCCGGTTGCACCCTTGATGATCCCAGCCATGAAAAGGCCGATCCCTGCAATCGCTACAATATCAGCTGTCATTGATGTTCATATTTCGAAAAGGTGGATGCCAATATAGCGGCTAGTAGGCGCGGAAGGTGCAATAGTCTTTCAATCTTCAACGAAATAAAGTTAGGGTCAAATGATTTCTAGAAGTTCAGGCGAGCCCTAAACTGCCTCTTTGGGAAACGGTTCAGTGGCTCCCTTGGGCGTCGAGACGGGCCATTTTCTTGCTAGCTATAATTCAATATTGCAAGGTAGTTGCACCGCACGTCCTTTGATTAGTAAAGTGACGTAGCCTGACGAACCGAGGAATCTTTTGTCAAGACTTGGCTGCCGAGCAGTATTGAATGCTGGGCCCTGCCAATAGTCTTTCTCGTTAAAGAGGCGACTGTGACTGACTATTTCTGGACAGCCTCTAGTGATGAACAGCAACACATAGGGGCAGGGTCACGGGACATCGCTCGAGGACCTACGCACCAACGGCAACCTGATCGTGTGATCTTCACCACACCGGCGAGAGAATAATTGGGTGCAACAGCGATGCTGCGCCCAACCCCGATTGTCTTGCTTGACTGGTCGAAGAAATAGCTGAACAGATAGTTGATTCTCAACCGCAGGTAGGTGGGCGGCGCCTGTTGATTGGGGATTTTTCGTTCTCATGATCGTTAATCAAAATTCTGGGACATTATGGGGGTCCCTTTGTGATTTGAGTGCGGCGGCAAGGTTGCCAACCAACGTTTTCATTGCGCAGTTCAGGGGGCGGGGACCGATGTTGAAAAACAAAGCAACAATGCTTTGCCCATTTGCAGGCATTTGCACCCGTTTGGCAGCCATGGTGCTTTTCTTAGCTTGGTCGCTCATGCCTTATCCAACTTCCGCCGATACCCTAAGTGGCGTTGTGCTGGAGGCGCTCGATACAAACCCGGAACTCGGAGCGATTCGCTACAACCGGGACGCGATCGACCAGGAGTTGCGGGCCGCCCGCGGCCTGGGCCTTCCCACCCTGGACGTGAAGAGTGAATTCGGCCGTCACCGCGACAGCCTCAAGACGCCGCTGGGGATCGAAAACTCCGACGATTGGCATGCCCATCGTGACGTGTCTCTGATTATGTCGCAGCGGGTCTTCGATGGCTTCGAGCGCACACATGAAGTTGCCCGCCAGAAAAACCGCGTGGAGTCCGCCCGCTGGCGCGTTGCCGACACGGCGAACTCCATCGCTCTGCGCACCGTCCAGGCCTACTTCGAGGTGCAGCGCTCAGCCTCCGTCCTGGCCGCGGCCCAGTCCAATCTCTCCGCCCTCGAAGGGTTGCGCGCCCGTGTCTATGCCCGCGTTGATGCGGGCCACGGCAACGCCGCTGAGGAGACAGAAGCAGGTTCGCGGGTTGCCAATGCGAGCGCCCTGGTGATCGAAGCTCAGGCCCGGCTCGAAGACGCCAGATCGCTGTTCCGCTCCGTCGTCGGTCGTGGACCGGGGAGCCTCGCAGGTGCCCAGGTGCCAAGGAAGGCTTTGCCCTCAACCGTTGAAGCCGCTGTCGCCGAAGCGCGCCGCGCAGCGCCTTCGATCATCGCAACCCAGCACGATACGGTTGCCGCTCAAGCCTCCATCGGCTCAGCTTACTCACGCTTCTACCCCAAGCTCAACGTCGAATTGTCCACCTACCACGGCAAGGGCATCGATCAGGACAGCGATCGCGACCTGGATGCCCGCGCTATGCTGGTCGTGCGCTGGAACCTCTTCAACGGCGGCATCGACCGCGCCCGCATTCACGAAGCAGCCGCCCGCGCCGGCGAAGCTTCCGAAATCGCAGCCAACACGCAACGAATCGTAGAGCGCGAAACGCGTGTGTCATGGAATGCGATGGTTGCCGCGCACGGCCGGGTGCCGACTCTGCGCAAACAGTTGCAGCTCGCCCGCGCCACGCGCGCCACCTACTCCGATCAATTCGATACCGGTGCCCGCAGGCTCCTCGATCTCCTAGACGCACAAAGCGAAGTCTTCGTCGCAGAAGCCGCCCTGCGCACCGAGGAGTTCATTGGCACGTTCAATTCGTTCCGCGTTCTGGCCGCAATGGGCAAGCTCGTCTGGGCGCTCGGTATGGACATGCCGCCACAGGCTGTTGACCCCCATCAGCAATCGATCTTCGACAGTTGGAAAACGACCGTAATCCGACACGACTAAGATTTCATCGATAGCGAAAGCCGTGGAGTTCGTGACCAAATACTTTCTTTAAGTTCATTGTATTTTTCAATGTAAGCGGAAATTTAGTGTGCCAGGACCGAAGGACCCAATATAGGGTAAAGCATTTTGAACACACGAATGCAGTTTCGTGGTTTGTCCAGGTGGATTGCTTTGGAATTTCCACTCCTGGCTCAGCATCGCGGTTTGCGGTTCGACAGCGAGCCCCCGTGGTAGTGTAAAAATCGGAACGCTACGGTCTTTACTATCAAGATTGGTGGCGCCGCTCTCCGCCTCACGTCCTGATTAATGCGATACCGGCCCGTCGGTGGCAAAAGAGGTCGAAAACTCTAGCTCCTAGTGAGGGCGCATTGGGGAGCGGATCACTTCCGTTGCGGCAGCTCAAGCGGACGTTTCGGAGCGTGGCGGAACGGTCAAAAGTGCCCCCGGCCGGACTTTCTCAACCTCGTTCGCAGGATTAAAGTCTCGACAATTGTTAATCAGAACTCGGCTTTCACCCATGCCTATGCCGCTTGAATACTCCAACGCCTCTCAGGATTTCGAAGCGTTCTTGGATGACGCCGTGGAGGAATTGGATTTGGCCACGAGAACATGACCTACACTACTATTCAAGCAGTACTCGTGGTATTTCGGCGCCGCTTAACATTCCGTGAGGCGATTGCCTTTGCGGCCGTACTTCCAGCCGTCCTTCGGGCCATTTTTGTTGCTGACTGGGAGCTAAGCGCAGAACGCCTAACTTTTGGTACAGTCGACACCATGAATGACGAGGTCAAGCTCCTCTGTCGCAATCACAATTTTCACCTGATAATTCCATTCAGCGGGTCGCCAAGGTCCTGCAACGCCACGATGACAATGATCGGTTGAGGCGCGTTGTTACGCAAATTTCCCCCGAAGCTGAGGGCTATTGGCGGACCAGCTAGGAGTCCTCTCAGGCCGTCACCGACTTCCATCCTAGATGAGGTCATGACGGCCCCTTAATGCAGAACGGAGGTAGCGTCGAAGTGACTGCTCACCTCGACGCCAGATACGCACCCGTTCCGATCAGCAAGCCGCCAGAAGTGAGCTCCAGCCCTCTCTGACGCCTCAGTCCGCTCGCCAGGACTGCGAGCTTCATTGCTCCCAAGGCATAGGCGCATTTTACGCCGCCCACCGAGACGATCGTGAGCGCTGCAACCACGATGATGTCTACGGCTGTCAATGTCGCCAGATCCAGAAGGGTCGGCAGGAGGCTGGCATAGAAGAATATTGCCTTAATGTCGCCGAGCGTCAGGGCGAGACCCGCCGCGTAGCTGCGAACTAGATTGCCCTTCTGCAGAAATACGGGCCGAGAGGTCACGGCCGTACGGCTTTTTTCGCGATTCCCCCGGACCAATCCGATGCCGAGCCAGATCAGATAGGCGGCTGCCAAGTATTTCATGACAATGAAGAACGCGCCCAGTTGTTCGGCAAGTGCAGTCATGCCGAACAACGCCATGGCCAGGAAGATCAGATCGCCCGTGACGACCCCAGCAGCGGTCGCAAGGCCATTCTGTGCCCCGAGAGTGGCCGAACGTGCCACTACCAAGGCAACGGAGGCGCTGGGCATCGCCGCTAGAGCAGTCACGACGCTGGAGAAGACAAAGGCGGCTAGTACCGTCATCGCGCGGTCCTGGATCATGTGGTGGTGGAGCTAACTGAGGGCGAGAGTATAACAGCTGAGGATGGACGGCCACGATCCACCGCGCTGGACGTGTGTCTGTCTTGACCGCTTCGACAAGCAGCTCGGCCATCGGTCGTTCGACCGGCAGGGCCGCAAACTCGTCCGAACCGTAGCCGGCCGCATCTGACAGTGCGGCCCGCCATTCAACTGAGATGCTGCATCTATTCAGATTGCGCTTCAAACGCGGTGTCCGTTGTTGTGAAGAGTTTCGGATGTCGGCGGATTCGGCAATGTAGGCGCTTGCACCGTGGCTCGGCGTTCGTAATTCTTGTCAATTCCAGTCTTCGCCCGACAACTGTCGATTGTCCGGTTATCGACGAATTCCAGTCGAGTGATTGGCTTGCGGACCGAAAAAATCTTTGCGCTGCCATCCCGTGTTGTTCCCGCAGTTAGCTTTCGCGGTACTGCGGGCCGAACCGGCAGTTTTCGTTCATCAGTGAGTCTAGTCTTCCGGTTGCTAAAGGGCGTCAGAAGCTCGGCGGTGCCAGTAGTTCCGTGTCATACCCTTTCGGGCGTGCCAACGATAAAATGTACAGAGCTGAATCGGATTTTTTCAAATTGAGCGGGCGGCCAGCAGCACTGATGGGCCACCATGGAGAAGCTGAGCCTTGGGTCCCATATGCCGCAAATCAAGAGCTGTCTCCAAATGGGGCGACAACTGAGGCTCCCGTGCACGAAACGATCCGGCTGAAGCAGCCTCCGGCGCAGTGTACCGGCTGCATAAAATATTAAGCGTCAGATGCGCTCGGGTCATTTGTTCGCCTGGCAGAATGTCGGCAGACAGAGGATCTTTTCAGGGGTCTCTACCGGCGTTACGAGAAATCAAGTGGCGCGAAATTTGTTCGACAAAGAGCAACATCATTGCGAGACTTCAATCGTCAAATTACAGCATGGCGCCGCTTCACGGCGGACTTCGAGGAAATGGGGCGGGAAATATGGAAGAATTTCTAAAGGATCCAGCAAACATTGCGGTCTACGGACCAGCGGTCGTGGTCTTTCTTTTTATGATGCTCGAATTCCGGGGGCGACTGCGGCGGATGAACGATCGTTCCCGCGAATCAAAAGGCTAAGCGGCTTAATTCGGCGCTTCCTCGTTGGCCATTCAGCATTGGGAGCGCCCACATATTTAGGGCCAAGCTGTACAGCCCCCTTGTAATGGGCCACTTCGATGTAAAGTTTCTGGTACCGGCGGGCGCATATTTAGCGCTTGGTGTGGGCGGGTGTGATTGTACTGGCGCAGCCACTGGGTCATGACAGCGCGGGCCTGACCCGGCAAAGTTCGGCACGCACTCGCTGCGGCGGTCAAAGGCCGTGCTGATCTGCCGGCGAACCGGGAACCTTCGAGCTGTCCAACTCTTGCTTGGACATTCGAAGATCGAGAGCACCGTTCGATATCTCGGTATCGATGTCGATGATGCCATCGAGATCACGGAGAAGATCGATGTCTGAGTGTTCGACGCGATCCCCCTGACAACAGACGTGATCGGCGATGGAATCTCCGTCGTCAATCATGGCCAGGCCGATGACAGCTTCTGGGATCTTCCGGGCATGCCTCAACGAGGGTCCCACTTGAATGAGCCAATGCAAACAAGTAGTCACAGACGTTATGCCGTACGTGATCTCTGGGTCCTGTAGACAAGGACGCCGTGAGCAAGCAACCCAAGGCCCCAGCCGAGTAGCGGCCACTGAAACCAGGTCACATGCGGACCTGTGAGCACGTCGATAACGAATAGCAACAAGTTGACGCTTGCATACACGATCAGGTGGATCAGAAATGGTTGATTACCTAGCAATTGATTGATGAGCGACATGAATAAGCCTCGCATGGTCACGCGTTTGGTGGCGTGATCTAGATGGAACACGGTCGGCAATGAACCAATCCTGCAGGCTATTGCGCTTACACGCATTGATCAGCAGCAACCCTGCATTTCGTCATCTGCCACGCAGGTGTTGCGCGTTGGCACGATGACGGTTGCGGGTCATCGGCTGTAATGATGACACCGTGGCTCGGCGTTTGGTTACTCCTTATGGCCTGACCAACGGGCCTCAGACTTCCGGTTCTTCCTGATCAGCCGAAGTTGCACAAAGCCGGGCCAACGTCAGCGTCGGGTCAAAAGCGAGCGTTTGCGCTGCACAACCAATGTCCGGTGCTGGTGAGAGGAGTCGTTGGTCGGCCTGAGACCAGCAAGTCAGGCATGTCTGCAATCTCCGCTTTGCTGCCTTTTGCAACATTTGTGATTGGGGATGCAACGGGGGCCAGCAGGCCCCCTTGCCGAGGCGGCGTGAGCCGACGAGCAAGCGGTGCTGTGTAATACAGCACACATCTTGCGGAACGAATTTTGGACCAGCTTCGTGGACTGGTGATGCGTGGCATGAGATCTTGTGTTGGTGCATTTCCGGGTCCCGTGAACCGCCTTTGACCCGCGCTGCTCCGTTGGTGTTCCATCCGGCTATTTCTCTGCCTTCCTGCCAACTTAGTGCAGCACTCTGAGCCCCAACCGTTTGAAGCCTCTTGTAAGCGTTGCGTGGCTGACTTTCATACGTCCGGCGACTTCGTAGATCGGCGTCCCATGCTGGACGACAAGGCGATGTCCTTCGAGAATGTCGCCTGGGCTAAGCGCAAAAGGCCGTCCGATTTGCTTGCCGCGCTCACGGGCGGCAGCGAGGCCATGCACCGTGTTTTCGCGGATCATATCGCGCTGGAATTCCGCGACAGCGGCAAAGACATGATAGACGAGCTTGCCACCGGGCGTGGTCGTGTTGACCCCTTCGGCCAGCGAGCAGAAATGAATCCCTTCACGCTGAAACCGTGTCAGCAGGTCGGCCAAATGCAGGACCGAGCGCCCCAATCGATCGAGCTTGAAGACGACCAGAACGTCTCCAGGTCTCAGGGTGCTAAGGGCGCCATCCAGACCGGGCCGTTCAGCCTTTGTGCCTGAGACGCCATGGTCGGTGAAGATGTGTGAACACCGAACGCCATTGAGAGCGTCCAGCTGCATGTCGAGCTTTTGTTCTGCTGTGGAGACGCGCGCATAACCGATCCGGCGGGCGGTACCTTCGAGCGGCGGCCAGAACGAGTCTGTCATGAGCTCACCTCGTCAAAACCGAACCCTTTCGGCAGGTGACCTCGAACGGCGCTGATTGGCACCTCAGCAGTTCTAGTGACTGAATATCCGCAGTTTTTCAAGTAGTTTTGGCTCATGATAGTGCTAGTACTAGTGCTATAAATATACGTTCCTTTATGAAGACCATAAAACGCCTAGTGCTCGCAAGTCTGAGTGCTATTGTGTGCATACTCGCGCAAGAAACGCATGCGAAAGAGTCACTCACGAGTGCTAGGTTCTTGCAGTATTCAGCAGAAGCACAGCGCAATTACATCGTGACGTCTTCTATCATGGCCGGGCTAGTTGCTTCGCAGAACAGAAAAACCCAAACGGAATGCATCAACGACTGGGCGGCACAGAATGCTGCCTCCGGATTTGAACCCGTCATCGCAACCATGAAGAAACACCCTCAATTTCACCCCAGCGGGGTAATCATCGCAGTGCTACAGAAGGCATGCGGGTCATTTGCGTATAAATAGAGCTAGGGCAGCACCGGTATCTCCGGACTAGTTGGCGTCTTCGGTGTCGGTACAGAAACAGAATCGTTCGCGCGTCCTTCGACCTGGAGATCCGGCATCTGCTCAACGATGTCGCGCTGAAATACCTCCAACTCTTCCGGCGATGGCGGATTTGCGTCGTCGCTCATGCGGTCACGAATGCGGCCCAGGACGTCGACCTGATAGGTCCCCAATTCAGATTGGGCCGTCATAGAAGCTTCGACGGCGCCCTTAGCCTGGACATGCTCTTCAAAACCGGGCTCGCCGCCGTGCCATTGGATAGCGGCAGCATCATCCACGCTGACGAGGTCGCCATCAGCGCTGCGGATCTGGCCTGCTGCATCGCGAAACACGATCGTACCATCCGGCAGGCGTGCCGCGCGATCGAGAATGTGCTGGTGATGTTCTTTGGCCTTGGTCAGGGCAAGAGCGGCGGCTGATAAGGAACGCTCTGTGGCGCGCTCGGCGCTATCCAAGGCGATCATCGTTTCTTTGTAGAGCGCAGCATAGGCGGCATCGCTGGCCAGAAGCAGCTGCAGCCGTGACATGGCATCGACTCGACCGTCGCCAGACCTGCCAGCTTTGCGTGCCTCCTGCTGCTCTGCCGTCAGGAAACGTTTCGCGCGACCGGTTTCCAGCCCGGAAAGCTCGTTTTGCAGATCGTCGAAATCCTGCTGACGTTTTGCGGACGCAGCGGCACGGCCATATGCTTCACTTAACGTGCCTTTATCCATTGCCGGTCCCCCATACCGCTTTAGGCTTGGCGGACCCGGCACACAGAGAAACGGTAGAACTGCTCCAATTGTTGCCGAGCTTGTCCTTGCCCTAGCCCACTGTAATATAATAACAAATTTCGATCTTTCGTGTCAAAAGACTGACCGGCAACTGAGTGCAAACCGGCAGCCACAGCCCGCCTGAAGTTGGCGGCTGCATTCATGATGGATCTCAAAAATGACCGGGAACGAGCAGTTTGAGCGCTTCTGCTGCGAGCGACTGCATGCAGCGCACTTGGACACGTCCACGGGCGACCCGAGCGTCATGCTCTTCGATCTGTCTGTATCCAGCTTCCGGCAACATGTTGACTGGGCAAGTGATCTGCAAAATCGTGATCAGCGCCCCTTTCAGCTTCGTGCCGGCTTCGTCGAGGACGTGCGTCCAAACGCTATTGCCGATTACTGGGAAGGGACGCATTTCGTCGGCATGCACTCCCCACTGTTTGTGGTGATCATGGAATTCGCGATGTTCTGCTTTACGCAACGCGGCTTCTTTCCATCGATCGGAGATGCGGGCGCCGAGCGCTCTCCGCCACTGATTGGTTGCTACGTGCCGGGCTTCTGGCTTCTTGATCGAACGAAGCAGGGCAAGCCAGTTGACCACGCGCACAGTGAAGCGTTGACGCCACGTGACCCGGAGCGCTACCGCGCCTCACTGTATCTGGCGCTACTCATGGCCCGGTTTGTATGGCTGCATGAGTTTTCACATTGCCACAACGGCCACGTCGGCTTTGCTCAGGAGAAGGGTTTGGCGCTGCGTCTCAACGAAGTGCCAATGCCTGCCGTTGGCTTTGCGAAACTTACCTTCGCCGGCTCAGCCGAAGACAAGAGAGACATTCTGCATTGCCTGGAGTTCGACGCGGATATGTCGGCATTTTTCGCCAGCTGCCGGCTGCAGGCAGATGATCGCGAGAACATCGAAGGATTGGGAGCCTGGGACCGGCGGATGCGACTGGTGATGACGATTTTCGGCGCTTACGCCATGACCTGGCTGTTCGACGAACTCCAAACCTACATGGCACCTGAAAGCCGGATGACGCCTCAACAGAACGCGTCTCATCCTCCGCCATACTACCGCTTACAAAACCTCTTTCGGACGGTGGCATCTCAACTGAAAGGCAAGGTGGAAAACGCATCAGAGTTGAATACATCCGCATGTATTCAGTTCGATGCGATCAACCGTACCATCGACACGGCATACCGCTCGAAGTCGCTGTTTCGGGATCTACGTGATGAGGCCCTGCAGGGTGAGATTACGAAGCTGGATGAGCGGCTGTCTGATCTTAAGCCTGATCTCGCCGCTTTTGAGTATTCCTAGCGATCAACGCGCGTCGTCGGAGAAATGAACTGCGCATTGATCCTCAACACATCCCAGTGGGACTCATGAGGCTCCAGCAGCCCGTTCGCAATGTTGTTCAAGACTTCAGGTGCCACAGGAATGCCCGGCTTGAGCCTATTGCACACGTCGGCAGCATCGAACCCATTGAACAACAGGAAGACAAAGCGATGCATCCCGGCATCTTCTTCTTCACTCAATGGCTGCAGCGCGCCGCTCGTCTCGCAAGCTGGCACAACATGTTTCCCGGTGGAGATGGTTGTCTGAAATCCTGCCTTGGATAGCGGTAGCGGATACCAGACGTCTTTGTAGCCTTGAAAGCACAGGACCGTGCGGGCTGATGTGGAAGCGATGCGAAAGACAAACCGTTGCCCCAGGAGTATCGGCTGTTCGTGGACAGGATCAGGTTCCGCGAACTTAACGATACCGAATGGCCCCTCCGAAACGGGAAGGATTTCGACGTCATCGAAGCGGCCGAAGGTGCTGATGAAGACAGGCCAACTTGCCTGACCCTCTTGCACTTTTGCCTCGAACAGGGCCGCTCTGAGATCTTCTGCGATCGCGGGCGCGGTTGTCGCCAGCCACCGATAGACGTGCCCTGCGTTGACTTTGCTGATCTTCCCTTTGCGGAAATTGTCGTCATAGCCGATCCCTTGATGGCCCGGCATTCCAGCTTCACGGAATAACGCATCCCATTCGAGATGCCTCGCTGCCTTGGCGCGCTTCGCGAATTTGTAGAGGGTCTTCCTGTCCTCTTCAGAAGCGACAGCCCAGTTCGGTTCAAAGTGACTGAGACGCCGAGCCCGTCCGGGCATCATTTTACCCCCGCGATTACCCCATGAATTACCCGGCCACTGCGCTGTAGTTGAGAAGGCCTTGGTTCCCGCAATGGAAGGAGGCCTCACTATGCCGATCTGCAACGCATGTCACAAACGCTATCAAACACAATGCAAGCACTGCCAGCCGAATGGAGACGCAGCTAAGCCGTCGGAGATTGTTGTTGCTACGAACGAGCAACTGCAGCGCCGCTCACACGTACAGCGGCTCGCTATCGCAACCCTTGCTCTGGGTCATTCCAGGCGGGTCATGATCAACGTCATCGCTGATGTGCTCTATCACTATCACGGTGATCTTTTCTGGCCCGACGGCGTGCCCTACGACCTCCCGGAAATCGATGAGGTCTTCGGCAATGACCCGACATTTCGCTGGGTGTCGGCCTTCCTGAACTTTGCCGTCGAGACGCCGCGCCAGGCTACGCAGGAGCGCGTGATCGAGCGGTTGCGGATGATTGATCTGTATTTCAGGATCGCGCATCCGGACATCGCCAAGCGGATCGCCAAATAGATCCTGGGCATTGGCAGCGGGACAATGCTCCGCTGCCAACCTTGCTGCTTATCCACCCAGCGGGTTTCGTAGAAGATATCGGCGGTAGTCGTCAAAAAGGCGCCCGTGCGGGAACTGGTAGCGGCGCGCGCCGGGAAGCGCGCTGCATATTTGGACCGGCCAATCCTTGCCGTTAAGCGAGGACACGAGGCCGCCAAGCTCACGTAATAGCGTTTCCCTGCCAGATTCGCAGGCGGTGAGCCCCCGCAAGTCCAGGGCGCAAAGCAGCCGAACGGCGGTTTCGAAGACCAGAAGCTGCCGTTCGGCCACGCCCGCCAACCGCGGAGCGTGGCGCAGGCGATGACGGCGATGCAAGCGGCTTTCTGCAAGCGCATCGAGGAATGCAGCGCCATCTTGGCGCAACGCATCACCCTGAATGAGCAATCGCCCTGCCTGGCCGAACGCGTCCGGTTGCTGACGGACGGCCTGAGGGAGCCGTTCGCGAAGCGCAGCGTATGTTGTGCGGATGGTTTTGGCGGAGACGTGGGTGCGCGGCTCCAACTCGGCAATGGTTCGCCCTTCGGCGTAGCCGCGCAGCACTCTCAGGAATTTGTGCTCCGAGAGTTTGGCTCTGGCCGCGTACCGGTTTCGCGGCCGGCAGACTTTCCGTTTTTTGCTTTCGACACGCCGCACAGCTCCGCTCCCACGCTTCGTTCGAACTCGAATCGTGACAGCCGTGCTTCCCTAGAAATTTGCGCGCGACAGCGTCGTTTTCTTACCTTCACATTTCGCGCCAGACATACCCGCAATTCCTACGTGGGTATTCGGTGCGGTGATTTTTTTTAAAGCTGCGGAGCGATCCGCCAACACCAATAAGAAAAGGACCATTGCCAATGCCGACCTGCAGCCGCTGTGGACGTGATGTCTGCAAACCTTGTGTTTTCAAATCCTCTTCCAAACTGCCGCGAACCATCATCGTTGCCAGCGATGCTGAGCTCTCAAGGCGGTCGCATTTCCAGCGCCTTGCGATCGCAACGCGCGCCCTTGATCTGTCCCGACGCCAGATCCCGAACTGGATTGCTGATGTGGTGTTCGGATTCGAGGGGCTGGTGTTGTGGCCGGATGGCAAGCCGTTCGAGGTCGATGATGAGGACATTGACGCCGCGTTCAACGATGACGGCAGTTTTCGCTGGCTCTCGGATTTTTTGGCCTTCGCTGAACGTGAGCCGGCGCAAGCGCCGCAGAGCCGAATACTGTTGCGGCTTCGGCTGATCGATTTAGCGTTTCGGATTTGCGATCCCTACAGGGCCGGACTGATCGCGAAATAATACCGGTGAAGCGCCTCCGGACTTCCGCCCAGTATTTGAGGTCGGTCGCGCTATTCCTTCTCGCATCGAAGCCCGGTACCGGCAAGTCCGGTCCCGAAGCCAAGAGGAGAAACGAGAGTGTTCAATCAGAACTCTCACCGCCAAAAGCGCCAGCAGGTTTTCATGAGCTCGGTTGAAGGGCTCGCAAACACGATGGCCTTGATCGCGGCTTTCTTTCTGACCCCGGAAATCTACTTCCGGACCGTCAACTGGGTCGCGGGTTTTACCGCAGCCCGCTACGGCGCAGACCTCGTTGATATCGTGGCCTTCGTCTGGTTCGTGGCCGTGGCACTGCTGACGTTTTTCACGGCCCGCGCAACGCTCGCCACCGCAATCGTTGCGGCCGGTCTGGCCGTTGCAACCAAGTTCGTCTGAACGTGCAAACAGGAAAGGATTTAGTCGTGCCCAAGTACAAACACGTTGCCGGTGGACGCGTTGATGTCTACCGCAAGCAGCCCAATTGGGGCGGCATCATCGTCGCCATTATCGTTGCTCTGGTTGTCCTCGGAGCCTTGTTCGGCAAGTAGGCCGAACGCGTCCGAACGAAGGAGCCCCAATTTTGGGCTCCTTCAATTTTGCAAGGCTTGAGGGACAACCGATGTCCAGCACATTCAACGAAGAATACCGCTTTGGCTCGGCCGCCTGGGCGGATGAGTATCAGCTCGGTGAGGCGGGCCTGTTTCAAAAACGCGGGCCCCAGATCGGCTATTGGAACAAGCGCCCGCTGCATCTGGAGGGCGATGCGCCGATGATCACCATCGGCGGGGCGGGCTCGGGCAAACTGCGCGATCTTTTGGGCTATGTGGTTTGCGCCTCTGCGGGCCAGCGCATGATCATCCTCGATCCGCGCGGCGAGCTTGGGGCGATCTCAATGCATGTCCATGCCGGCAATGGCGAGAACGCTTATTTCTGGAACCCGGTGCAACTGCATGACTTGCCGCAACATGGCTGCAACCCGCTGGCCATCCTGGCCCCTCTGGCCCCGAGCTTTCATGCGGACTGCCGCTTCATTGCTGAGGCGCTCATTCCGCTGAGCGGCTCCGGTGAGGGCAAGTATTTTGAGCTCAGAGCGCGCGACTGGGTCGAGGCGCTCCTCAAATCCGATGCGGAGAGCAATGGCCGCACCAGCCTGCCGCGCCTCATCCGGTTGATCAATGTCATTGAAGCCGATCCGCACAGCTGGGCTGATCAATTGGAAAAAATGCTCGCCTCTAATTTCGATGGCGTGCGCCGGACTGCCGGCGAGATGCTCGCCAAGCAGCAGGACAGCCCGCGCGAGTTCGGCTCCATACTGGGCGATATCTACGCCCATCTCGGGTTTCTTGACGATCCGGCCTTGCTGCATTGGCTGGATGGCGATGATTTCTGCCTGTCTGAACTGGCCGCCCGCTCGCGGGCCTGCAAGATCTTCATGAATATCCCGGCGGAGTATTTGAGCATCTGGTCGCCGCTGATCCGGCTGTTCATGACCGTGACCATGCTGCACAAGGGCCGCGCGCCCGATGCCCCGCGCGTCATGCTGCTGGTCGATGAGGCCGGGCAGCTTGGCCGGTTTGAAGCGCTCTTGCGGGCCTTCACCTATGGCCGCGGGGCCGGCATTCGCGCCTGGGCGATCTTTCAGGATGCAGGGCAGATCGTACGCAATTACGGGCAGCCCGCGTTGCAGAGCTTTATCGGCTCGGCGCAGATGCGCCAGTTCTTTGGCGTGCGCGATTACCAGACCGCGCAACTGGTCTCCGACATGCTGGGCTCCGAGACGCTGACCTTTGACGATACTCGCCAGCAGGAAGCTGCGCGCCGTCAAAAGGTGCAGGCCATGCAGCGCTTCATGGCCGGGGAAGATCCATTCGCAGCAGCCCTTGACGTTGCGCATTTCAGGAAGAGCGAGGGCTTGCGCACCAAGCAGGCGCGCAAACTCATGACGCCCGATGAAGTGCTCGCCATGCTGGAAGACCGGCAGATCCTCTTTATCTCCGGCAAGAATCTGAAGCCCATTTTCGCGCACAAATATCCGTACTTCACGCGGCCCGAGATGGCCGGGCTCTATCTGCCCAATCCCTACCATCCGCCTTTGGACCGTGTGCCGATCGCGACATGGCGCGGGCAGCAATGGGCGAGCGTCATTCGCGAGCCGGTCCCGGAAAACTTTGCAGCTTTCCCCCAATATCGTTCGGGAAGTTGGGCATATGTAAGCGGGTACAAACCAACCTAAGAAGGAGACTGCCTATGAGCAAAGAAGACGAACCCAAACGCCCAAGTTTTATCGCCTATCAAGTCCGCGAGGGCGAAGACAACAAGGCCTATTTCAACAGGGTCGGTGCGGCGTTCCCGCACAAAGACGGCGAGGGGCACGACGTGCTGCTCGATGCCTTGCCGGTTGGCGGGCGCGTGACGCTGCGCACTCCGCAAGAGCGCCTTCAGGAAGCGAAAGAGTCCAAGGGTGATGATCGCCGTGAACAAAAACGGGAGGGCCGGCGGGAGCGCGATACCGGCCCACGTTATGAGCGGTGAGTGATCCCAAACACGGCGAGCGGTCGGCCGGCATAAAAACCAAAGCCGAACTCGAACAACGCCGCGCAGCTCGGCCCAGACCTCGGGCCGAGCTGCATCTCACCCCGCCGGGCATCACAGCCCTCGATGTCAAACGCCGCGTCGATGAATACCAGGAAGCCCGCATCAAGCTTTTAGAAACGCGCCTCAAATCCGCGCGCACCAAACTCCGTCATGATCTCAGCTACGCCGTGCACAAGGGCAAGGCCCGCGGTGATTTTGACCGGTCCCGATAAGTCCTTCTCGCAATCAGGAGTTCGCTTAAGCCC
>CAYGRH010000002.1:0-36145 GCA_964352165.1 uncultured Hyphomicrobiaceae bacterium
GCCTCGATGCCGGCGTCCTTCAGGCCTGCAATCAGCTTCGTCATCGTTTGCGAATTGGCGTCCATCGCCGCGCGGGCGGTCTCGGCCTCGCTTGAGACACCGCTCGTGATGCGGGCCTGATCTGGTTCGGCTTCGGCCAGGCCGGAAGCTGTGACGGTGATCGTGCGGGTCATGGCGGTTTTGCCTTGCTGTTGGGCCATCGCGGGGCTCGGCGCGTTCAAATTGAAGGCTGCGGCGATGAGGATCGCGCCTGCAAGAAGTCCGCAGACCGTCTGCGGCCTTGGCGACGCTGCGCTGGGCGGCGGTGTGGAGGCGTATTGTGAGAGCTGGGCATTTGATGGGGCAAGCGGGGCGTGCATTGGGATAATCCGTGTTGGCGATGAGGGGCTGTAAGAGTTGGCCCCAAAAATTGCCGATTTCACGGCCCCGGAATGGCATTACGGGTTTATGTCGAGCGCGAAATTCTGCTATCAACCGGTTCGCCCGGCGCTCATGTGCGGCGCGGCATTCCGCCAAAGGTGGGGCCCGTAGCTCAACGGTTAGAGCTGACGGCTCATAACCGTCTGGTTGCAGGTTCGAGTCCTGCCGGGCCCACCATCTTTGTTTGTGCGCAGCCGCCACACCAACCCTGCGCGCGATGGTTGCGGTTCGAGGGAATTCCTCTCACCTCCACCATTTAATTCTGTCCACACTCGGCAAGCCGGTGTTGAGCTGGGTTACCTTCAGGCGTGACCTTGCGCCTCAGCGTCCTTGAACATACTAGGTTCTGTCTGTCCGAGGCGGAGACCGGCGACCGTTTCCGAATTCGGCGAGGGCAGCGATTGGGCGGCGTTGGCTTGGGATTGCGGTTATTTCTTTGTGAGCTGCGCGATGAAGCCGTCAATGAACGTGGCCAGTGCGTCCCAGTCGGTGAACTCGTGTTCGCCGGTGGGCTCGAAATTACCAGCTGCCTTCATGACGACGTGCTTCACGATCTCAACCTTGAAATAATCGTACTTGGAGTACCGCAACGCGCCTGCCAACAGTAACTGGTGATTGGGGGCGAAGCCGGTCGCGGACTTGAAGCGATCGACATAGCGTTGCGCGTTTGCGCGTCCGTCTTCGGTAGCCGCTGCGAGGCTGACGGAGATTAGCGCCGTTTGCCGGCCCTCCAATTGTTTGCTGTGCGCCAGTACGAAATTGCCGAGACTTTCCTGATGACGCTCCTGATGGACTGAGCCGGCGATAATTACCCCGTCGTAACTGTCCCATTCTGGATGGATGTCCGGGTTCTCGCTGTCGATGACGTCGACTGAGTGCGACTGGGCTGCAAGGTGGTCGCGGGCGTGCTGCGATATTTTTCTGGTCTGCCCTTCAGTGGAGCCGAATACGATCAGGATTTTCATGGCCTGCCTCCAGATTGCTGCGGTCGTGCTGTGTCTTTGTTGATCCTGCGGCCGGCTCGAACTGCCACAACGCCCTGCAATCGAAGTTAGCGCTATAAGTCATTGCAGTTGACGTCTGAGCACCTCGATCATGGTGGCGACTTCGTCTTTCTCCAGACGCCCATGATGCCGCAGGAACTCCGCGATATCGCGATTGGAGTATCTGCCGGTCAGCCGGCCGTCCGTGATCATCAGATTGAGGCGGGAGAACTCCACAGCTCGATCATGACACATCCGGCATTTTTCCTGAAAAAGACCGCCTGAGGCAAGGATCTTTCGCATGTGCGTTATGAGCGGTTCGATCTCCGCGGTCGTCAGCTTGCCATGGCCCGCCAGGAAGAACGCTCTCAGGTCTTTTGACGAACTGCGGATCGTCAACTCTCCGTTCGATTGTTGCAGCTTGTCGCGGGCGAATTCTCCTGCGTGCGCGGTGTGGCACCCGCCGCATTTGTTTTCGTAGATCTGGTGCGGATCGGGCAATTGGGCGACCGAATGATTGGCCCAGAAACTAAGGCCGGTCACAAGCGTCAGGATCACGGCTAGCTGGCGGCAATATCTCGGCATGGCGCAGCTTTCTCCTTTGCCCGGTTGGTCAATATCATGTCCGCAATGACGCGCGGCGTCTCGGCATCATCGCCGATCGGAGACAACGTTCGTCCCTTGAACCCGGCTGCGGAGAGCTGTGCAGGGATGTCATAAAGGACGTGTCCGGCGGTGGTCGCAAACAACGGCAGACAGACGGCGGGTGTTGTGTCGAGCCCCGTGGCTGCGTCGGTGATTGTGGGGGACTGCTCAACAAAGCCCACGCGCACGTCTGCGAACTCGCTGCAGCCTTTGACCTGGGTTGCAACGGCACGCGCGGCGCGAGCTGCTGCGTGACCCCGGCGGGACCCATGCGCCGCGAGGATCAGGACTGCCGTATCCGGCTTATGACCGTCTGACTGGAGTGCTGCTTCGGCCCGGTTCGCGCAGAGTTGGGGGATACGCGCGTTCAGTCCGAACGGGGTAAGATAAGTGACGTGTTCATGGGTTGCTGCGCTGACGCGACGGCGAAGCTCGGTTTTCACGAACCATCCCGCGCTCATGAAGAATGGCAGGATGGTGATGTTTTCCCCGCCAGCCGCATCGGCAAGAGCGGTCTCGAGAGAGCCGGGCTTGGCAAGTGTGGCACCTACTATCCGCCAATCCGTTGCGATACCTGCGACCGCTCGCGCCAGATCCTTGATGGCTGCATCGAGTGGATCAGGGTCGCTCGGCGCGCCGTGAGCTACGATGATGGCTGGGGGCCTTTGCGTCATGCCACGTCCTTTGCTGTTCTAGTGGCTGGTCCCCTCCGAGAATGTGATTTTGTTCCAGACATTGTACTTGCCAGAGGGCTTGCGCATGGGGATTCGGCGCACTTCCTGAAGTGTCTTTGCATCGTAGACGATAACGGCACCATCATTCTCCCAAACCGAGACCAGGGCGTGACGCCCTTCGCGGTCGAATTCGACATGGGCAACGGTCGCGCCGGGAACAGGCCTCAAGGTCTTTACGATTTTGAGCGACTGCTTGTCGATGACGTGGATCACGTCCTTGTTCGGTCCGAAGAAGACGTCGGCCCAGACATGATCGGAATTCTCGTGTGAGCGCAGAAAAAAGCCCGGTCCGTCGGTCTTGATCGTTGCAATGGCAGACCAGTCGTCGACACTGATTACGGTCAGTTTTGCCTCGCGCAAATGGGGGGTCGCCATTACGCGGCGGCCATCGCGTAGCCAGCTTATGCCGGAACCAAGATGCGGCAATCCCGGAAGAGGCAGTTCAGCGATCTCGCGGCCGACGGTCAGGTTGACCACAACGCCCTTGTTGCCGTCGCGCGCAGCTCCGATCAAGTTGCGGTATTCGGGATCGAAGAAGAAATCATCGATTGGTTCGGTCGTTAAGATCCGGCGCAGTGCAAACAAACCCTGCGAAGAGGGTAGTGCTTCGACCATGCCTTTTTCGTGGCTGTGCACATAGCCTTCGTAGACCGCCTCGGCATCCGGGTTGGTGGCGACTTCCCAGATTTCAGGCACATCTTTCAGGGCCAGAATGAAACTGTCACGTTGGGGGGCTTGATAGACGGCGGATACGCGGGACGGTGTGCCAGCCTTGGATGCAACGTCAAAAACCCGGGCAACAGACAGGTCGGTTGTTGAAAGAATAGTGAGTGTGCGCGGCAAGTAGTTTGCTACCGCGAGCCATTTGCCATCCTTGGAGATCGCAATGTTTCTTGAGTTTACCCCGGCGCGGACGCGGCCCACTTCCTGCAGTGCCCAGACATCGTATTTTTGCACCCAGCCGTCCCGCGACATGATGAAAACGAAATGGCCATCGGGGCTGAATTTCGGACCGCCGTGAACCGCAAAGGGCGTCGCAAATCGGTCGAGCCGTTCGAACGTATCGCCATCGAGGACCGAAACGTGGTGGTCGCCTGTCTCGACAACAAGAAAGATGTTGAGCGGGTCTGACTTGAACACCGGCTTTTCGGCCGGGCTGTAATCGGTTGCAATCCACCGGCTTTTTTCAATGTCGGCTTGCGTCCATTTGGGCACGGCTGCCAGCGGCGTCTTCACAAACGCAATGAGAGCTGCAACGTCTTGGCTCGACAGAATTCGTGAAAAGCCGGGCATCTGGGTGGCGGCCCGACCTTTGGAAATGACCTCACCAATCTTTGGCCCCTGCATACGGTGCAGGGTTTCTGGGATCAACGCCGGGCCTGTTGCGCCGAGCCGGTCAGCACCATGGCAGGACGCACAGTGCCGGGCGTAGAGCTGGTGGCCCGGTGCATCGGGCTGCGCGTGCGCGGATGCAATCGTAACGGCATATGCCAAGAAACTAATTGAAGCGATGCGCTGGATCATGGCGGGTGCCTCTGAAGGGAGCAATAAATGCACGCACAGCGGCATCCTCAGTGCTGGAAACACCAATTTCATCATCGCTGAGGTAGCACGCTGGATCGGCGGCCCAGGGATCACCGGTAAGTTGCAGTGCGCGGATGCGGGTGTTGCCACCACAAACGGCCTTGTGCGTGCACATCCCACATCGGCCCTTCAGTGGTCGCGGGCGCATGCGAAGTCCGGCCAGCATGGGATCCGACAGGTCCTGCCAGATTTCGCTAAAGGGCCGGTTTCTTACACTGTCGATTGCATAATCCGACCAGTAGGTATCGGGATGGACCACCCCCTGCGTATCTATGTTTGCGACGCCCGAGCCCGATGCATTGCCGCCCCAGGCTTCGAGGTGGGCACGAAGATGTTCGACCCGCTCGGCTGGGAATCTTTCGGCTGCCCAGCGCAAAAAGTAGACCGCATCGGCGTCGTTGTTGCCGGTCACGATCTCGAAATGCTCGCCTTTCTGAGCGGCCTGCCAGGCGCGCTCGATCAACAGGTCAAGCCCTGAACGTGTGACGGACCAGTCCGTATCATCGCAGCGGTGCTTGTTGCCGCGTCCTGCGTAGACAAGGTGGGACAGATAGAACTTCTCGACGCCCTCATCCTCTGCAAGCGCGAGCAGTTGGGGAAGCTGTTCGGCATTGTCGCTCGTCATGGTGAAGCGCAGGCCGACCTTGATGCCGCGCTGCTTGCATTTGCGCACGCCGGAAAGGGCTGCGGCGAAGGCGCCTTCCTCGCCGCGGAACCAATCGTTGGTCTTGCCGATCCCATCGAGACTTATGCCGACGTAGTCGAAACCGATTTCGGCGATCTCATCGCCAAGCGCATCATCGATAGGCGTGCCGTTTGTCGAAAGTGCGGTGTAGAGGCCATGCGCTTTCGAGCGGCGCGCAAGATCAAGCGTATCGGGACGCGACAAAGGCTCTCCCCCCGACAGGATCAACGCAGGAATACCGAAGGCTGCAAGATCGTCGAGAACGGCATTTGCTTCAGAGGTCGTAAGTTCGCCTGGGAAATGGTGGTCGGCGGCGACGGCATAGCAGTGGCGGCATTTCAAGTTGCAGCGGCGCGTCAGGTTCCAGATCACAACCGGACGCACGGGGCCTTTGCGCTGACGCGGCGGCGTGGGTGTGACAAGCTGGTTCATGTAATGGGAAAGGCGAAACATCGTCAGCCTCCTGTCTGGGACAATCGCAATCCCGTTTTTTTCAAGATGCGCTTTGAGTACAGAATGTCGGATGCGCGGCACGCCGGACCCAGCAGCAGTTTCAATTCCCGCTGCTTTGCTTCCACCTCTTCGCGGTTTGATCCGTGCAGCATTGCGAACAGATTGAAGGGCCATTCGGGAAGGGAACGTGGGCGGTGATAGCAATGGGTTACGTATGGCAGGGCGCCGACTTCACGGCCCACCTCGGAGATCACCTCGTCTGCGATATCCCAAACGGTCATTCCGTTCGCCGTCATTCCCAGACGGTAATGGTTGGGAGCTGCAGCGATACGTCGGATGACGCCGCCTTTGATGAGCGCTGCCAAGCGTGCAATCACGTCGGCCTCCTGGAGACCGAGTTGGTTTGCGATCTCGGCATAAGGATGGGGAACAAGCGGTAATCCAGCTTGTGTCGACCTGATCAGCTGGCGATCGGTGCAATCGAGCGGGGTCATGCGGCCACCTTGAAGCCGATGAAATACTCTTCGAGTTTGGGAAACAGCTTTACGGGCAGGCCGGTTTCGGCCTCAATTTCCCTGGCAACCGTGTCGGCCGCCTCAGGAGTTTCGGTCGCCAGAACGAACCACATATTCAACTGGTGTTCGCGCTCGTAGTTGTGGGCCACTTCGCGATAGGAATTCACGATTTGAGCGACATCTTCGAACCTTCCGGGTGGGACTGACATAGCGCACAGGCAGAACGCGCCTCCCATCGCGGCGGCATCAAGAAACGGCCCGAAGCGCGTGATAAAGCCATCGGAGCACAACCGGCGGGTTCGCTCAATCAACGTGGCTTCGCAACACCTTTTACCGGTCGTAGACGTGATCTCGCGGGCGACTTCGGCAAACGGGGATGCTGCCAGCGGAAAGCCGTCCTGAAGCCGATTGATGATTGCTCGATCCAGGTCATCCAGGAAAGGTGCGGATTTTTCCGGGTTGGACGTCGTCATGCTGCGTCCTCCAATCGCGCCACAAGGGCACCCGTTTGTTTAAAACAGCGCAGAGAGAAAAGGATCTTTCGGGGGCGGTCGCCGAGTCTGGAAATCGCGCTTGCCTGGGTCAGCGTTTCGAATGCTGCTTGGCGCGATTTCGCATGCACCATGCAGTAGAGATTGTAGGGCCATTCATCTGGGTAGCGCGTGCGCCGGTAGCAAAGATTGATCCCCGGCAGCCTTGCCAGGGCTGCGCCGGCGCGATCGATGTCTTCATCGTCCACATCCCAGACGACCATCGCGTTTGAACGCCAGCCCAAGGCGCGATGCCGGACGATGACGCCGACTCGCGGCAACACTCCGAGCGCGATCAGTTCACGCAACCGAACCATGATGTCTTGTTCTGAACGGTTCAACGACTGCGCCAGTTCGTTGAAGGGCCTTGGTGCAATCGGAAGTCCGGTCATCAGGCTTTGCACCAGTTCCCTGTCGCCCGGAATGGCCTTGAAAGAGCCGGGACCGAAGTCGGGTTGCGCAGGTTCGTGCCGGTTGTCCTGTCCGTCGTTGAGGGAAAAGCCGAGGTCGATGTAGTAGGGGCGTTCAAGACGGAGGTCGAGACAGCGGCGTCCGGTATTTTTCGCGACCCGGGCCAGGACGTCTTCAACAGCCTTGCGATCTGCGCCGGTGATCACGAACCAGATGTTCCAGTCGTTCTCCCGCAGGTAAACATGATTGACGCCCGGCTCGGCTGAAAGTACTGCGGCAGCCGCGTCGATTTCGAGATCTGGAACGGCCAGCGCGGCGAGAGTGCTGGCACCGATAGTATTGGGGCGAACGACACCACCGACCCGGGCGATAAGTCCGGAGGATTGAAGGGCTGAAATGCGCTCCAGTACAAGGTGTTCGCTGATCCCCAGGACTTCTGCGATCGCCGCGTAGGGTTGTGACACGATCGGCAGCCCGCGTTGCCAGTCGTTCAAGAGGCGGTCGTCGACGTTGTCTCGTGTCGATGCTGTCATGGCTATAATCCCGTCCGGTGCGCGCGCGATGTAAAGAAGATGCCGCTGGGAGCGCTGGCTGCGATTTGGCCTTTCTTTTCAAATGTGCGTGCGTCGTAGATGTGCACTGCATCGCTGTCGCGCACAGAGACCCATACCTCGTGGCCGCGTGCGGTAAACTCCATGTGCAGTACAGCGGGCCCTGGCTTCCATTCCTTCACAACTGCGGCCGTGAGACTGTCGACAACCTGGATCGTATCGTTGTCAGGGTGGGCGAAGTTGACCCAGACTTGGCGTCCATCCGGCCTTGCGACTGCGAACACCGGTTGGCCGTGAACCTTTGTGCGCGCGGTCTCTTGGAAGCTACGTCGATCCATCCAAAGAATTTCGCGGCGGCCGACTGCCGGCAGCACGAAGCGATCGCCGGCCGCGGCCCAGCCTTCTAGGTGGGGCATCTTGTAGACCGGGAGTTTTACTTCGCCGCGTCCGTAGTTGGGAAGGATACGCTGCGGGGTGGGGCTCTCGTCCCAGAGGTCAAGGCTTGTCAGTCCGTCTTCACCGAACAGCCCTGCGATGTAGTGGCGTCCGTCGGCCGTGATGAGTGCGTCATAGGGCTGTTTACCGATGCCAGCCAGCTTGATGACGCGAGGGATGGCGCCATTTGAGAAATCTGCAATCCAGGTTTCGCCCGCGTCCCACAGCGAGAAGACGAACCGACGGCCTGGCGCATCGACCAAGCCGATTGTCTTGGATTGCCCACCGCTCCAATCTGCTGGGATATCGGCGACTGGATCGAGGGTCTTTGCGTCGAAGACTTTTACTCCGCCGGGTTTGTAGTTGGAAACCGCAACGAGAGTTCCGTCGTCCGAGATTGCGCCGCCGATGGCGTTGCCGGATTGCACGACGCGGCCTGTGAGCGTTCCGGTAAGCAGGTCCACTTTGTTCAAGCCGCCGTCGCGACCGAACACGAAGGCATAGCGCGCATCACGCGAAAACACAGCCGAAGCGTGCGACAGGTCTCCCAGACCTTCGACCCGGGATATGGCGCGTCGCTGCGTTGTGTCGATGATCAGGACCGATCCGGTGGCGCGCTCAATGACGATGCCCAGATCGCCTGTCCCACGGAGCATCTGTTGTTCGGCCTTGAGTGCAGGCACCGATAGGAATCCGAGCGCCAGACTGACTGCAATCGACAGGGCAGCTTTCATGGCGCATCTCCTTTGAGGAGATATGCGGCGATCCAGCGGGCGTCTTGTTCGCTGAGGAGCGGACGCCATGGGGGCATCGGCGTACCTGGAACGCCTTCGAGAATGATTTGCGTTATGGCCTCGCTATCAATCCCGGCCAATGCTTGGGCGGTGATGTCGGGACCAAGACCGCCTTTCAGCGTCATTCCGTGGCATGAGCCGCAATCGTGACGGATGAGGCGCTCCAGTTTTGCAGTTCGTTCTGGCGTTTGGGTTGCACCATTCAGCGGTTCGCTCGCGGCAGGAGTTAGTGCTGCCACGATGGTCACCGATATGATGATGGCTGCCCTACACATGTGCCATAGCCTCCGATGGCGGAGTGCTTTGCAAAAGCCCATCGCGAACAAACGCGGAGATGTCGCGGTCTGCATATAGCGATACGACGTCACCGATGATGAACAGTACGGGGCCTGCGAATTTTGCGGATAAGGTTTGTTCGGTGATCGATGACAAGTCGGCGCGTAGGCTTTTTTCTCTCGGCGTCGTCGCGTTGTTGACGGCCAGTACCGGCGTGTTCGCCGACAATCCGGCCTTGATGAGGCTACGGGAGATTTCAGCGATGTTGGCGACACCCATGTAGACGACGAGAGTTGTTTCGGCGTCAGCCAGACCGTCCCAATCGAATGCAAGGGGCTCGTCCTGCTTGCAGTGTCCGGTGATGTAGCGGACACCGGTGGCAAGTCCGCGATGCGTGAGTGGAACGCCGGTGCTCGCCGCACACCCCTGGGCCGCCGTAATGCCGGGGACCACTTCGCAAGCGATCCCAGCGGACTTGAGCTCCAGGGCTTCCTCCGAACCGCGTCCGAAAATGAACGGATCACCGCCCTTGAGCCGAACGACTTTGCGCCCGGCCCTGGCCTCGGCAATCAAAATTGCATTGATGTCGCTTTGTGGAACGGGATGGCGCTTGGGCTCTTTGCCTACAGGTATCATGACGGCTTTTGGATTTGCGAGGGCGAGCACCTCGGGCGAAACCAACCGGTCGAATACGACGACCTCGGCTGCGGCCAGTAATCGGCTGGCCTTAACCGTCAGGAGATCTGGGTCGCCAGGACCGGCGCCGACCAAGTGGACGTGTCCTTGATCTTTCATGGCTGTGCCCTTTGAGGTCGAATGCTTTTCGAGATCAGGTGTCGGGAGGGCCGGGGGCGGAGATACGCCCCCGGTGGTCGACGCCTCAGTAAACGTCGTTGCGCGTGTTGAAGACGTTGAACTTGCCTGTTGGCGTGATGAGAGTTGGGTCCTTGATCACGCTCTTCATCTTCAGCGTCTTGTCGTCGACGACGACGATGGCTGAGACTTTGTCCTTGGCGTTCCAAACCGAGAACCAGACTTCATCGCCGGCCTGGTTGAACTCGCCTTGTACGACGCGCGGCTGGCCTTCGCCGATGGCTGCCCATTCGGCGATCGGTAGCGTTTCGTACTTGGGTTCCTTCTCTCCAAGGGCGCTGACAGTGAAGACGGCGACCGAACCGGAGATGTCGGCCTCGGGGTTCAGCGGCGCGTCAACGTAGAGGTGGTCGGATTTTGGATGCGACTTCACGAATAGCGAGCCGCCGCCGAGGGCCTCGAGGGTCTGTACGACCTTCCAGGCCTTGTCGGGGTGGCCTTCCGGGTCAGTACCGATAAGCGCAACCGTCTCATCGCCGAGGTGGGAGGTGACCCACACCGGACCGTGAACCGGGTGCTTCAGGTTTGCACCGCGGCCAGGGTGGGGTGTTTGCCCACCGGTCTCGATGAGCGCCGTCAGAGTACCCATCTTGGTATCGATGACGGCCACTTTGCCACGGGCATTCGCTGCCACCAGGAAGTAGCGCTTGGTTGAGTCCAGGCCGCCGTCATGAAGAAAACGCTCGGCTTCGATCTCGGTCGTTTTCAAGTTCTTGATGTCTGAATAATCAACGAGGAGGATCTTGCCGGTTTCTTTCACGTTGACGATGAATTCGGGGCGATAATGCGAGGCCAGGATTGCGGCGACGCGTGGCTCGGGGTGGAATTCCTGCGTATCGTAGATCATGCCGCGGGTAGACTTGATCTTCAGCGGCTCGAGCGTATCGCCATCCATGATCACGTACTGCGGCGGCCAGTAGGAACCGGCAATCGCGTACTTGTCCTCATATCCTTTGAATTTCGATGTCTCTATCGAGCGAGCTTCGGCACCGACTTTGATCTCGGCAACGGTCGAGGGATCTTTCATCCAAAGATCGATCATATTGATCTTGGCATCGCGTCCGATCACGAAGAGATAACGGCCCGATGCTGAAAGCCGGGAAATGTGCACCGCATATCCGGTGTTCAGGATCTTGACGATTTTCTTCGTGCCGCCGTCGATCAGGGCGACCTGACCGGCATCGCGCAGCGTGACTGAAAAGAGATTGTCTCTCTGGAGGTCGTTTTCAGGTTTCGTCGGGCGTTTGTCGACCGGCACCAAAACCTTCCAGGTCTTGCGCATGTCCTCCATGCCGAACTCGGGTGGTTGCGGGGGTTCGATGAGGAGATACCGCGCCATCAAGTCGATCTGATCTTCCGTCATTTCACCTGATGTACCCCAGTTGGGCATGCCCGCAGGGGAGCCGTAGGTAATGAAATCCTTCAAGGCTTCATAGCCGCGGTCTCGGGTGATGTCGGTCGTTAGCGCCTTTCCGGTCGCGCCCTTTCTCAGCACGCCATGGCAGCCAGCGCAGCGCTCGAAATAGATCTGGTTTGCTTTGCTGAATTCGGACGGCGTGATGACTGGATCGCCAGGCTTCCGTCCAGGAATTTCCAGCTTGAGTTGGCCCAGCGTATTCATGCTCGGCTCATAAGCCGCCGCCGGACCGCTTTTATGGTCTTTGGGCTTTTCCTGGGAAATTGCCGGTGCGGCAAACACAATTAACGGCAGGGCTGCGCTGCCTAACAGCGAAGCCAATCGAATAGGTTTTCGTGATTTCGTGTTCATAGCAGTCCAACCTCCGGTTTTGATCGGGTGATGTCAGACTGCTTGAAAGTCAGGCGATGTACTTTGACTTTGGTGAAGGCTTGCAATCATCTTCGTGACACTCTGATCCGTGTCATCGGAAGGGAGCAATGATGGCCACAAGCGCGACACCGGACGCTGCTCATAGGACATGGTCTTGCTCAGTTGGCCGGTCGGCACTGCGGTGTTTCTTGTCGGCTGGACTAGTGTTGGCTTCGCTGGTTCCTGTTGCCCCTGGGGTTGCGCTTGCGCGTTCGGGCGGTATCTCTGCGAATGCCATCACCGCTGCCAAGCCTGACCTTGCCGCCGCCGGCAAACTGTTTCCCAATGTCGAGGGAATTGCAGGCGTTGAGCGCGTTGAAGGGACACCTCCTGTCTGGCGCGTTGTTGGCAAAGACGGGCATGCCGGGTTCATCGCATCGACGTGGGAAGTCGCCGGTTCGGTGGGGTATTCGGGCCGTCCTATCGACATGCTTGTCGGCATTGGACTAGATGCTACGATTAGTGGTGCCCAACTCGTGCAGCATAACGAACCGATCCTGACGCTTGGCATATCGAGCGAGGACATTGCGAAGTATGTGCAGGGGTTCACGGGCTACGATCTCAAATCAAAGAAAATTGAGGCCTTTGCCGATCGCGCTGATTTGCCGGCAATTATCGCCGGGGCGACCGTTTCTACCGGAGTGATCCGGGACGCCATTCTGCGAACGGCGCGGGCCGTTGTTCTCGGTCAAGGCCTTGTCAGGACTGCCTCTGCTGGGATCGACCGCGTCGGGTATGAAGCAAAAAGCTGGGACGCGCTGCTAGGCGAGAATGCCATCACTCATGCGCGCGTGTCATTTTCCGAGGCTGGTGAGCGCTTCGGCCCGATCCGCAATCCGCTGCCCGCAACTGACGCGCCATTCATAGAACTTTGGCTTGCCATCATCGATCCGCCGACGATCGGGCGCAACCTGTTCGGCCAGCAGGCCTTCACCCGTGCGGTCGGTTCCATCAATCCTGGCGATAATGCCATCTTCGTTGCGAGTTCGGGGCTACATTCCCATCGCGGAACCGGTTATCGGCAGTCGGGCGTATTCGACCGGCTCGAAGTCATCCAAGGCGAGCGAACGATCAAACTCAGAAAAGATGACTATCTTCGTATCGATAGGTTGGCGCCTCCCGATGTTCCCGACCTCAAGGAGAAAAGCGTCTTCCGGCTTCCTGCCGGGACCGGCTTTGATCCGGCAAAGCCTTTCCGCATTGAGGTGACGGCAGAGCGCGAGCGCGTTGATGGGGCGATTGCCTCACTGCGCATTCCGTTGCGTTACGAATTGCCTGCGAAATATATCTTGGCCGGGGCTGACACTTCATTTGCATCCGAGCCGGAAACGCCATTGTGGGTCTCAGCGTGGGAACGCAAGCCGCTCACCATCGCATTTACCATCGCCATGATCGGTTGTGTTGCCGCGTCGTTCTTCATCCAAGAATTTTTCGTCCGGCGTCCGAAAGTCTGGTTTTACGGCCGGCTGGCTTTTCTGTCTGTCACGCTGGTCGGGCTGGGCTGGATAGCCAAGGGTCAACTGTCGGTCGTTCAGGTCGTGGCGTTCATGCATTCCCTGCTGAACGGATTCCGCTGGGAGACATTCCTGATGGAGCCGGTAATCTTCTTGTTGTGGGGCTTCGTCGCACTGGGGCTTCTTTTCTGGGGGCGCGGGGCATATTGCGGCTGGCTATGCCCGTTCGGCGCGTTGCAGGAATTGACAAATGAGGCGGCGAAGAAGCTTGGGGTTCGGCAGATCGAAGTCCCGTTTGCCATCCAGGAGCGGCTTTGGGCGATCAAGTACACGTTGTTCGTCGCAATCCTCGGCCTGTCATTCTACTCCATGGAAAAAGCTCTGATCCTGGCGGAGGCCGAGCCGTTCAAGACGGCAATATCAATGTCATTCATGCGTGACTGGCCGTTCGTGGCGTTCGTTGTTGGCCTACTCGTGGCTGGGCTTTTCATCGAACGGTTTTACTGCCGCTATCTGTGTCCGCTGGGCGCCGCGCTTGCTATCCCCGCCAAGCTGAAGCTGTTCGACTGGCTGCACCGGCGACCGCAATGTGGGCGCGAGTGCCGGTTCTGCGAGACCCAGTGCACCGTTGGCGCGATTGATACGCTGGGCCGCATCAATCCCAACGAATGCATTCTCTGTCTGCGATGCCAGGTCATCATGAACGACGACGCACAATGCGTTGTGCTGAAGCGGAGAGCTTTGCGTTCACACAGCGGAGGATCTGCGGTCGGGGCGGCATCACCTGGTAAAACCTCGAAGTGAGATGAGGAACGGTCATGGCAATTACTCGTAGGCGCTTTATTGTTTCGGCCTTAGCAGCCGGTACAGCGGCGGGCGGGCTTGGAACGCTCATCGCGACAGGCGACACTCAGCCGGGCTTTGTCTGGCGCGGCAGCGCGCTCGGTGGTGAAGCGCGGATATCGCTTTATAGCGCGGACCGTGGTCTGGCCCGCGTCGCTCTTGAAGCGGCCGCAAGCGAGATAGAACGGCTTGAGCAGATCTTCTCGCTGCACCGGGATGGTTCACAACTCAGCCGATTGAACGCGGACAAGGCTATCGCGTCACCTGCACGCGATCTCGTTGATCAAATCTCAAATGCATTGGACTGGAGAGCAAAAACGCATGGCGCGTTCGATCCGGCCATCCAGAAGATTTGGCTGGCGGTTGCAAACGGGCGTGAAACAGGCGGCATCGTGCGCGACCGCGAAGGAAGCGACGTTCGTCTTGAAACTGGGAAAATCGTGCTCGGACCGAATACGGAGCTTAGCCTCAACGGCATTGCCCAGGGTCGGATCGCCGACCGCGTCACGGAGGTTCTTGCCTCGTTTGGTTTCGATGATGTCGTCGTTGATGCAGGAGAACTGCGCCTTCCAGGTTCCGAGAGACGGGTCGTCGGTATTCCTGCTGCCAAGGCAGCGGTATCAGTTGCGCGGGTCGCCGTAGCAACAAGCGAACCGAAATCCCTGGTGTTCGACCAGGCGACGTGGCGGCATCACCTTATCGAGCCTCGTACGGGACTGAGCCCGCGCTACTGGGAAAGCGTTTCGGTGTTCGCGCCGACTGCGGAAATTGCTGATGCACTTTCTACAGCGTTTGCTGTTCTGCCCCATGACGCGGTGGCCGACCTCGCCGTCACATTCGGGGATGTTGCAGTAATTGGCGTCGATGGCCGGGGGCGCGTCCGCCGTTATGGCGATCTCAGCATGTTTGCTGCCAAGGGAATGTCATGACGACGCGGAGCGTTCGACCCGCCGGCCTCGTGGTGCTGAGTGAAGGCTTCCGGGTCTTTTTCCTGTCTGCGGCTCTGTTTGCCATTTTCTCTATGGTTGTCTGGATTGGATGGCTCGGAATACACGCGGCAGGCGGCGTGCTGACCTACGTCCCGTTTTCGACCCCTCCGCACCACTGGCATGCCCATGAGTTGGTATTCGGATACGGCGGGGCGGTCCTTGCTGGCTTCTTTTTGACCGCGCTACCGAGCTGGACGGGGGCATTGCCGAGCCGCGCGGCATTCATCACTGCGATTACCGCCGTTTGGCTCTCGGGGCGGATTGCCGTCTTCTTCTCCAGTGAAATTTCGCCAACCATCGTGGCGGTCGTCGACCTTGCATTTGTCCCAGTGCTTTCGATCAAAATTCTGGCCAACCTGCTGAAGCGCCCAAAACCGCAAAACCTGATGTTCCTGGGCATCCTTGCCTTGTTGTTTGCGGGCAATGCCGCGGTGCACCTCGAATGGGTCGGGCTTATGCAGGACACCGCGTCGGCAGGGCTGGTTAGTGGTCTCCTGACGCTATCGGCCCTGATAGCAGTGCTTGGCGGGCGTGTTACGCCTGCGTTCACGCGAAATGCCATGAGAGCGTCGGGTGTGGAAGCCGGCCTGCCTGCATCTCATGCGCTTGCCGATGGCATCGGCATTGTGAGTGCAATCGGGTTGGCGCTGTTCGCGCTGGTTGATGCCGATGCGCGACTTCTTGCCGTGATCGCTGCGGTGGCAGCCATTGCAAACGGCATTCGGCTTTCGAGGTGGCGCAGTTTGGCTGTTCTCAACCGTCCGATCCTATGGAGCCTTCATCTTGGTTTCGCGATGCTGGTCTTGGGGTATGGGATTTTAGCATTTCATTGGGCAGGTTTCGGTATCGGTCGGGCTGCCGCGTTTCACATCCTTGGCATCGGGGCGGTTGGCGGCATGACACTGGCCGTGATGAGCCGGGCAGCTCTTGGCCATACGGGCAGGCCACTTGTTGTGGCGCCGCAGATCGCTTTTGCCTACGTGCTGATGGCGCTCGCTGCGCTCGTTCGTTCGCTCGGCGTGATGATGTTTCCCGGCGCCTACTACACGGTAATTTTCACTGCTGGCGGGCTTTGGATCGCTGCCTTTGTGATGTTCTTGGTTGTGTATGGGCCAATCCTTTCGGCTCCCAAGGTGGATGGCGGAAGTTAGCTTTCTCTCTCCTGAACGGTGGCTTGGCGGACAAAAAATTATCCGAACATGCAGGGTCGGATTTTTCTCCGGCCTTGCCTTTCGTTAAGCGCTCCCTGCCCTGCAGGCGCGAGACTGGGTTTGCATCACATTTCCGTCTCAGGGAGGCTTTCGGCCATGCGCGAAGTCATGACCAAAACAATGGCGCGTAACATTTTTTTCGGCGGATCATTGTTTTTCGTTCTCATCTTTGTCGGGCTCACAGCCCACAGCCACTATTACATCGTGACACAATCGACGGCCTCGCAGCCGCTGACCGCATCAGTCGTGCTTGGCAAGCACGTCTGGGAAAAGAACGCCTGCATCAACTGCCACACGCTTCACGGCGAGGGCGCGTATTTCGCTCCTGAGGTCGGCAACGTGATGACGAGATGGGGCGTGATCGATCAGCCGGAAGATGCGTTTCAAACGCTTAAAGGCTGGATGGAAGCGCAGCCGACCGGCATCGAGGGTCGTCGCCAGATGCCTCAATTCAATCTGTCGGACGAAGAAATCCGCGGGCTCGCTGACTTCTTCATCTGGGCCGACAAGACGGACACGCAGAACTGGCCACCCAATGATGCCGGTTGAGATAGCGCGCGGAGAAAAACGTTATGAAATATGAAACCCAACGGATCGCCTACATCTACTTCGTGACCGCGATGGCGCTCTTTCTGGTGCAGGTCACGGTGGGGCTGTTGCTGGGCTGGATCTACGTTTCGCCGAACACGCTGAGCGAAACGCTTCCCTTCAACGTCTTAAGGATGCTGCACACCAACTCATTGATCGTCTGGTTGCTGACCGGCTTCTTCGGGGCGGCCTACTTCCTCATTCCGGAGGAGTCTGAACGCGAGATCCATTCGGAAAAGCTGGCCTACATCCAGCTTGGCATTCTTGTTGTCGGTACGCTGGGGGTCGTCGTCACCTACGTCTTCGACTTGTTCCACGGCAACTTCCTCCTGGGGAAGGAGGGCCGCGAGTTCCTTGAACAACCCTTGTGGGTGAAGCTCGGCATTATCGTTGCCGCGCTGATCTTCCTTTACAACATCACGTTGACGGTTCTTGCCGGCCGCAAGACCGCTATTACGAACGTTCTTTTGATTGGCTTGTGGGGCATCGCGCTGCTGTTCTTGTTCGCGCTCTACAATCCCACCAACCTTTCGCTCGACAAATTGTACTGGTGGTACGTCGTGCACTTGTGGGTCGAAGGAGTGTGGGAGCTCGTGATGGCCTCCATACTCGCCTACCTGATGCTTAAGCTAACCGGCGTCGACCGGGAGATCGTCGAGAAGTGGCTTTACGTGATCGTGGGTACAGCTTTGTTCACGGGCATTCTCGGGACGGGCCACCACTATTACTGGATTGGCGCGCCGGCCTACTGGCAATGGATCGGTTCGATCTTCTCAGCCCTTGAGGTCGTGCCGTTCTTCCTGATGATGGTGTTCAGCTTCGTGATGGTGTGGAAGGGCCGCAGGGATCATCCCAACAAGGCTGCCCTCCTATGGTCGCTTGGTACGACGACACTTGCATTCTTCGGTGCGGGCGTTTGGGGCTTTATGCATACGCTGCACGGCGTGAACTACTTCACGCATGGTACGCAAATTACAGCCGCACACGGGCATCTGGCGTTCTTTGGGGCTTACGTTTGTTTGAACCTTGCCATCTTTACCTATGCGATGCCGCTTCTGAAAAACCGAGATCCGTATAATCAGGTGCTTAACATGGCAAGCTTCTGGCTGATGTCGGGCGGAATGGCGTTCATGACATTCGTCCTGACCTTTGCGGGCACCATCCAAACCCATCTGCAGCGCGTCATGGGTCAGTACTTCATGGAAGTTCAGGACCAGCTTGCACTGTTCTACTACATGCGCTTCGGGGCAGGTGTGGCAGTCGTGCTGGGTGCAATCCTATTCATCATCGCGGTGTTGATCCCTCAGCGCGAAGTGATCGAACCAGGCCCCGTCGTGGCCGAAGCTGCGGAGTAGGATTATGCAAGCGCTCAACAAGACGGAAGGGGCTTCGGCCCCTTTCTACCTGCCGCAAGCCGACGAACGTGAAATCTTTGCAGCGGCCTACAAGAATAACCTTCCGTTGCTGCTCAAAGGGCCCACAGGCTGCGGTAAGACCCGCTTTGTCGCACATATGGCGGCCACGCTGGGTCGTCGGCTTTATACGGTTGCATGTCACGATGACCTGTCGGCATCCGATCTGATCGGGCGCTATCTGTTGAAGGGTGGTGAGACTGAGTGGGTCGATGGGCCGTTGACGCGGGCGGTGCGCGAAGGCGCGATCTGTTATCTCGACGAAGTCGTCGAAGCGCGCAAGGACGTTACCGTCGTTCTGCACCCGCTGACCGATGACAGGCGCATGCTGCCGATTGAGCGCACGGGTGAAATTCTGGAAGCAGGTCCCCAGTTCATGCTGGTTGCCTCTTACAACCCTGGCTACCAGAACATTCTCAAGACGCTCAAACCCTCGACCCGGCAGCGCTTCCTGGCCATCGACTTCGATTTTCCTGAGCCGACCCGCGAAGTTGAGATCGTTTCTGCTGAAAGCGGACTGGCGAAAACGAAGGTCGCGCCGATGGTTCGGCTGGCTGGAAAGTTGCGTGCGCTCAAAGGCCAGGACATCGAAGAAGGCGTGTCTACACGGCTCCTCGTTTACTGTGCCACGCTCGTCCATGATGGGATGCCCATCGAACGCGCCGTTCAGGTGGCGTTGATCGAGCCCCTCAGTGACGATCACGATGTGAAGCAGGGGCTTCAGGATATTGTCGCTGCCGTTTACGGATAATGCCAATGAGCGGGTTGGAGTTTGAGTTCTGGGAACCCGAAGAGACCGTCGGGAAAATCTGGCATAGCTATGCTGGTGATCTCGATGCTGGGTCGGCGTTCGAAGACTCAGCCGTTTCGCTCGATGAAATGCATGGTCGCCTTGTTGTGTTCTTTCGAGGACTTGGTGGCGCGCGCGATGTCGAACTCCGGGCGGCAACCCCGCAGGAGTTGGCTCATCGCTTGTCGCGGCGCCGCAAACTTGGCCGATCAGCCGAGAGGCTCGCCCGGCCAAGTTTCGACGGCGAGTATCTGAGGCTTCCGCCGGTCATCGAGGATCTTCCTCATCGCGACGCCAACGAAGCTGTCTACCTGTGGCTGACGGCCGCGTCTGTCTGGGCTGTTGCTCCTGAACGCGAATATGATCCCTTGCGTCAGGATATTCGCGTCCTGCAGGCCACGCAGCAGATGACCCGTCAGGCGCTTTCGGAGTGTCCCGGACTTCGACACCTGCACGCGAACCTGGTATCGGCCGTCCGGCAGTTTCGACGTGTGAGGTCGCTGCCGGCTGTTGAGGCAGCAGTAGAGGCGACAATCCTGCACCTGCTCGGAGGAGCGCCGCCGAAGGACGAGCTGGCTGTCGCAATCGCATCTGCCGTTCAGGGGCAGGCCACCGATCTGAGCGCATTTTCCTCTCCGCGCGGTTATCGCACCTTCATGCCGGTTGCCATGTGGCCTGACGTTCGTCCGGAGGAGATCCGCAATCGCATCGAGCGAACCGAAGACACGCATGAATCAGGACAAACGCAGCCGGGCGATGAAGAGCGTACGTTCAAGGCGAAGCGGAAAGACGCGGAGCAGGCCGTCAGGAAGGACAGCCTCATTCTGCACAAGTTCGAAGCCATTTTTTCCTGGGCCGAGTTTCTCAATCTTAATCGCCGCATCGATGACGACGACGAGGACACCGCCAAAAAGGCTGCCGACGATCAAGAAGAGATCAATCTCACCAGCGTTCCCCAGAGGGCACGCAACCGGCTGCGGCTACACCTGGATCTATCGCCGGAAGAGGCGGAGTTCGAACGGATTGCCGGCCAACACCTCTATCCCGAGTGGGACCATCGGACGAAAACCTATCTACCTGAGTACTGTCGGATCCTGGCAGGTGAAGCGGAACCAGCGGTAGAGACTGGCGCTTTGTTCTGTTGCCCGCAGACACGCCGTCGCATCCGTGCCGTGCGGAAGCAATTCGAAACCTTGCGGCCGAAGCGCGTGCGACTTAACCGCCAGATCGACGGCGATGATATCGATATCGAGGCAGCCATCGAGGCGCGCGTCGAGCTTATGGCAACCGGGGAACATTCCGACCGCGTTTATCTCTCAAGCCGCAGTCAGGAACGCGACCTTTCGATCTCGATCCTGCTCGATGCCTCCCGCTCTACGGAAAGCGTTGTGGCCGGACGGCAGGTGATCGAAATCGCGCGTGAAGCTTTGATCGCACTTGCCTGGGGATTGGATGCCTGCGGTGATGAAACCTCTATCCAAGCGTTCTCGTCATTGAAGCGGGACCGCGTGTTCATACATTCGTGCAAGGCGTTCGATGAACCCATGAGCCATCGTACCGAGGCGAAAATTGCCGGTCTTCGGCCTGGGCACTACACGCGGCTGGGTGCAGCGCTGCGCCATGTTTCCAAAGAGCTTGCCGCGCGGCAAAGTCAGCGCCGCCTGCTTCTTGTGCTGACGGACGGCAAGCCGAACGACCTTGATCACTACGAGGGGCGGCACGGTATCGAGGACACGCACATGGCCGTGCGCGAGGCTCGTCGACTTGGGCAGTCGGTGTTCGGCATAACGATTGACAAGAAATCGCAAGCGAGTTTCGGCCGGATCTTCGGACGCGGAGGCTTCGTCGTCGTCCCAAATCCCGAAAAGCTGACGGCAGCGCTCCCGCAGCTCTATGCGCAATTGGTAACAGGATGAGCGGGAATGACACTCGCCATAGAACCGCAGAAGAGGCGGAAGACTGGGGCGTACTTGGTGAACTCCCCGGCGACCTGATGATGTGGGTCTTGATTGCAAGTGAACTTCTTGTTTTCGGTGCCGCTTTGATCGCGTTCCTCGCGGTGCGGGCCAGCGACCCGGCTGGATTTGCCGCCGATCAGGCGCTGCTCGATCGGACTGCCGGCGCGTTCAACACCGTCGTCCTCGTTACAAGCGGCTTATGCGCAGCTCTTGCCGTGAGCGCCCGGGAGATTGAAGACCGGGTTGCAGCCCGGAGATGGCTTGCTGCGGCATGCGTATTGGGCGCGTTATTCCTGGTGGTGAAAGGTAGCGAGTACTGGAGCAAGGCGGATCTCGGTATCGGCTTGGACACCAGTCCATTCTTCACGTTCTATTTTCTCATCACCGGATTTCACGCGGCACATGTGGTGGCCGGCATCGTCATCCTCGCGTTGGTGTCGGTATTCGACAGCTCGCGGAACATGGAGACGGCGGCAGCTTTCTGGCACATGGTCGATCTCGTGTGGGTGCTGCTGTTCCCGATCATCTACCTACTGAGATGAGCCAATGACAAACAGGCAACTGATCGAAGGCTGGGCTGTCCTTATCGTCTTGAGCATGGGCACAACGGCGCTAACGCTCGTCGAGGTGAAGGGACCTGGCCGCCTGGGTGTTGCTGCGGTAATCATGATCCTTGCCGGCCTCAAAGCGCACACCATTCTCAAGCGATACCTGCAATTGGGTTCATCGGTATTCTGGATGCGCGCATTCGATTTGACGATTCTGGGGTTCCTGATCCTGGGGTACGGTTTGTTCGCTTTAGCCGGAGGGCCGTAGCTGATGATCGCGCCGGATGTTCCACCGCCGAAGCCACCCACGCCGATTTGGCTCTACTTGTTCTGTTACGCGCTGATGGGACCGGCGGTCGGAATCAATGCCGTGCTGATCGCCCTTGCCATTCCGGCCACTGCGCCATTCGGAGTGCAAGGCATGATTGTTGCCGGTGCCCTCGGAGCGATTATCGGAATTCTGCCTGCGATCTGGCTGGCGCGGAACATCGATGCGGGGCTACGCGAGGATGCGTAGATCACAATTGCCCGGCGGCCATGACTGCGGGGACAAGCTCTCTGGGTAGCGGAAGCTTAAGCGCTTCGCGTCGGCCGGCATCAGACATCTTGCGGGCTGTTTTCTCGACAATGGAAAACAACTCGTCGGGCGTCCGCTTTTCTGCAAACGGCACGAAGTACCAGCGCATAAAGACGAGACAGGCGACGTCCTCGAGGGTTTGCGCCTCGTCGTCTCGTTTGATGGCCTGCTTACGGATCAATGCCGCAACTCGGTCGGCGTCGTCGGTGCCGTACCCTTCTAGGGCCATCAGTTCGCCGACACGGTCTGCATGGAACTTCGCGGCATCCCTGCGCCATTCCAGATAGCCCGCGCGGCCTTCGGGATATGTGCTGCGCGTTCTCGTCCAACGTTCGATATGCTGTCCGCGAACAGCTATCTGTAAATGTTCGGAGGCAGTAGGAGCGAAGTCGCTCAGGACCGCCGACATGCGACTGCCATAGAGCTGGGCTGCTGGACTATTGTGTCCGTCAGCGTGCTCGAGCTTCGGGTCCATCGCATTGATCGCATCGATCCGGTGAAGTACGGCTTCAAGCCGGGTCGCCGTCGTCATTCCACTTTTCTCCACGGCGCGCTGCGATCGTCCAACGTGTACTCGCGCAGTTTTCCGACATCCGAGATGGTTGCCTGATTGTGCGAAATGCTGACCCCCTGCGCCTCCAGCCGGTTGAAGGCCCGTGACAGGCTTTGCGGCTGCATACCAAGCCGCCCGGCGATCAGCGTCTTATCGTACGGCAGTCTGATGGTGCAGGTGTTGGCGTCACAATCGCACAACTCAAGCAGGAACTCGGCGACGCGTTGCGCTCCGGTATGGGCTTTCAATTGTTCCACTTGGCATACGAGCCCTTGCAGATGCCGGAAGGCCGACGAGAGGATGGCAATTGCTATTTCGGGGCGCTCTTTCATCATCTGTTCAAGGATGCTGGCGCGGACGTGAAGCAGGCGGCCATCGGTCACGGCCTCAGCTGAGACTGGATAGGCGTCGCCTGACAACGCTACCGCCTCCCCGAAGCTGCGTCCTTTCGTGAATACGCCCACGACGGCTTCAGCACCGGTCGGCGTTATCCGGTAGAGCTTGAACCACCCGTCCAGCACCACAAATATGCTTTCTGCGCGATCACCCTGCAGGAAAACCGTTGTTCCGCGGTCGTAGGATTTTGTTGTCGCGCGCAAAAGGATTTCTTCGGCAAGTGCGTCTGGAAGGCTCGCAAACAGAAGCGCTTCTTTCGCCGCGGCTCGATCTTTGCCTTCTGCCACGATATGGCTCCCTGCTGAAACGACTTCCAGTAAAAAACCTGCAAAAATCCAGCAAACGTCCGGGACGCTGCCGCAAACCCATTCGTGAATGCCCACAGGCTAACACAGCGCACCTTGTCCCGGTAGCTGCTTCAAGATCCCTTCGGGGCCTGCGATACCCGGCTGCGCCGCATCAGTCTCATGAACGCAGAAATCACAGTATTCGCGTCGGGTATGTGTTCAAGTCGTCTGAGCCGCGCGATGGCCCCGTCGCATATTGCGCGCGATGACGAACTCAATATTCACATAAGTCAAAAGGCAGGCCGGACCGGCCCGATATAGTGCCACTGATTGCTCGGCAACGGAGGCGAAGGATGGCGAACTCGGGGATTGGTCACAACACGGACGGTGTGGTTCTCAAGGTAGAGGCGCGTTTTTTCAATAGTCTGGCCAAATTCAGCGGCCATCAGGGACAGTTGTGCCGAAGCGTCGAGGTGCCGGCGGGAAGCCGCATCGGTGATCTGATTTTGCAGTTCAAGCTACCAGTGTCGGAAATCTTCCTCGTCCTAAAGAATGGCCGGGACGTTACACCCGGCATCTACCAGGGTGGCGTCGTCAACGAAGAAGTGGCGCTCGAAGACGGAGATGTGATCGCGTTCTCCGGCCCGGTCCCTTACAGCTACGGTTATGGCGCGCCAGTGGTGTGACAGCGGCGACGATTGATTGACGCTGAGACCTGCGGCGGCGGTTTCTTGGACGGCTGGACGACGAGGGCATGTTTGGCTCATCCCTTCGGCGCTCAAGCAATCGTGGTGGCTTCGTGGAGGCGCGCACCTGGCCGTCCCGGCGTTCGTCGATTCGGGTGCATTTGCGTCGACAGTGTTTTGGTTCAACGCCCGAATAGCCGCGGTCGCTCGCTCGTGGTAGACCCGTTGCCTCGACGGCAAGGGATCACACTTTTCATGGCGGCTCTCAGGGCGCTTCTCATTTCAGATCGACGGCCCGGGCATTACGCTCTTTCAGAGGGTATTCTGGCTGCAATCGCGCGGCGACGTGAGGTTGAGACGACCAAGATACGCGTGCGCCGTCCGGCTTGGTTGCCTGCGCGCTGGTTGTCGGGGTTGGTCAACGCCGGTACGCCACCCGATACGATCATCAAGCGCGTCTACGGTCTTGAAGCGGCCAAGTTGCCGAAGGTGGATCTGATTGTATCGGCGGGTGGCAATACGCTTGCCGCCAACGTGGCGGCGGCGCGCATTCTCGGCGTTCCAAATATTTTTTACGGTTCACTGCGGCGTTACAAGCGCAAGGACTTTTCGCTTGTTTTCACATCGTATGCCGCGCAGGTGCACGAGCCGCACCCCGTGCTAGCCCTAAAACCATCCAGTCTCGATCCCGATTCAGAAGGCATGCGCGTGAAACAGGGCAGCGTTCCCACAATTGGCCTTGTGATCGGCGGGGATAGCGGCACCGTCAGCTACGATAAGTACGATTGGGCGAAATTGATCGCGTTCGTCGAGGCCTACCATCGCGCCAACGGTACGCGCTGGGTGATTGCGAATTCTCCTCGCACGCCAATGAGTATTTCCAACCAGATCGAGAGCCTTGCGGCGTCCAAGCCCGACTGCGTTGCCGATTTCATTGACGTGCGTATCGAAGGCGCGGGAACGCTGCACCGGCTATTTTCTGTTGCCGGGCAGGTCGTATGCACCGCCGATTCAAGCACCATGCTGTCGGAATGCGTGTGGGTGCGCCGGCCGGTCATTGCCGTTACGCCGCGCGATTGGGCGCTTCCGCCGAACGAGGAAGCGTATCGAAGCTGGCTTGAAGAAAACGGCTGGTCGCGGAGCCTTGCCATCGCGGATTTGAGACCTGAAGCCGTGACATCCAAGTTCAGCGAGATCGTTGCACTCAGCGCCAATCCGCTTGATCAATTGGCCGGTGTTATCGAAGAACGGCTGCCGTCGCTGTTTGCCAGCACTTGATTATCGTTTGTCAGGCTTGCTCCAAACGTGGCGCTCGAGATGCAGCTTTCCACAGCTCAGCTATCTGCTTGGATAACGGCGATGCGTTCGCCTGAATGGACGACGCGTAGCTGACGAACATCGTCGATTGCGGTTGCCCATACGTTGCAGGCGCTTGCCAGACGAATTTCGCCGTTGCGCGAGATCGGGGTTGGCCCGAAGCCGATGGCAATTGCGACACCGTCGGGCCAAAAGGCGATCTCGCCTGGTTCGACCACATCGCGGGCATCGGGCTCGGGGGCGTTTGCCATTGGGGCAGAAAAATAGACCTCTTCGCCCCACGTCTGGGCGCTGGCGTAAATGGGCAACGCGGCCCAGATGCGATCTGCCGTCGGCGTTTCCAGCAGACGCGCGCGAATTGCGACGTCGCCGGCGCGGATCAGGATTTCCCGCATGGCGTGGTCCCCAGAGTTAAGCCGGGCTTTTTATTTCGCCGTCTTCGACGGTGCCCGTTCCATCACCACCTTCTCACCTGGGACGACATCGTTCAATACGCTTAGGTCGTCCAGGGCGGTTGCAATAGGGTTGCATGGCCTTGGAAGACGCATTTCGCCGGGTCTTGAAATGGGCGTGGGGCCAAAGGGGATGATGATCCGGTCGTCGTCGGCCCAAAAGTATAGCTCGCCGGGCCGCGCGTTGAGAACGGCACCGCGCTCGCGCCCGGTTTCAGAGCGCGTTTCGAAATGAATTGATTGACCCCAAGTTTCTGCGACCCCGTAATATGGCAGCGTCGTCCATAAGCGTTCAGCGGTCGCGGTGTCGTAGAGTTGGGCGCGCAGGCAGTGGCGGCCGATCTTGATGCGGACGACGCGCGTAATGAGGGGCTTGGTTGCGGGCGTTGTTTTGCCGGCAGTCGCGTTGGGGATGGAAGTGGCGGGCCTGCGAAGATAATTCGTCGGCATGGCCTTTGATCCTCAATTCGCGGTGGTAGTCACCTGGAACTCAGCCCTTGTTGGGCGAGGGCGGACCGCAGGTCATTGAACCGCGGTCCGTCTTTTGAGCGCCATCCGATTGGCCAGAGGTTGGCCAGTCAACGGCAAGCGGTCTTATTCCGTCAGGCCGGAGCCGGGCCGAAGACCAGAACCGCATTGAGGCCGCCGAAGGCGAACGAGTTCGACATCGTGTAGGTGACTTCGAGGTCGCGGCCGACTTGAGGCACGTAGTCGAGATCGCATTCCGGGTCGGGATCGTCGAGACCGGCAGTCGGCGGCACCCAGTTTTCTTCCATCGCCTTGATGCAGGCTGCCGCCTCGATCCCGCCGCCTGCGCCCAACGGGTGGCCGTGCATGGATTTGGTCGAGGAGATTGCAAGCTTGTAGGCGTGGTCGCCGAAGACCTCTTTGATAGCGTTCGTCTCGTTCTTATCGTTAATCGCCGTCGCAGTGCCGTGGGCGTTCAGGTAGTCAATCTTTTCAGGCTCGATGCCAGCGTCGGCCAGCGCCATGCGCATCGCTTCGCGGGGGCCTTCGATGCCTGGGTTGACCATGTCGCGGGCATCCGACGTCATGCCGTAGCCAACGAGTTCGGCCAGGATCTTGGCGCCGCGCTTCTGTGCGTGCTCAAGGCTTTCTATCACGAGAATACCGGCACCTTCGCCCAGGACTGTGCCGTTGCGTTTCTTTGCAAACGGGAAGCAGCCTTGCGGCGAGAGCACGTGCAGCGCCTGCCAGGCTTTCATCGTGCCGTAGTTGATGACCGATTCTGATGCGCCGACGACGGCGACATCGACGACGCCGCGGCGGATGTAATCGAGACCGACGCCAATGGCGTGCGTTGCAGTCGAACATGCCGAGCAGGTCGCGAAGGTCGGACCGCGGATGCCCATTTCGATGCCGACGTGGGCGGATGCGGACGAGCCGATGATGCGAAGCAGCGTGAGTGGGTGGGTGGCGCGCTTGTTATCGATGAACAGGTCGCGATAGGCTTTTTCAAACGTCACGAGACCGCCGGCGCCAGAGCCGATAATGCATGCGGCGCGATAAGGGTTCACGAAGGGAACTTCGAGTCCTGCCTGCTTGATGGCTTCATCGGCAGCAGCAGCTGCAAACCACGAATAGCGGTCGGCGTGCATGATGATCTTGTCGCGCGAGAAATGTCCGAGACGCTCGCGTTTGTCGAAATTCTTGATCTGGGCAGCGATGAGGACTTTGAGGTCCTCGACCGGAAAATCCACCAGTTCAGATACGCCGACCTTGCTTTCGCGCATGCTGGCCCAGAACTCGTCGACCGTCAGGCCGATCGGCGTTACGACGCCCATACCTGTGACGACTACGCGATGGGCGCCATTCTTTTCAGCCATTGCTGGTCTACTCTCTCAATGAGGGTCCGGGTGGAGGCACGCCGAACAATGCTCCTTCGGGCGGGCGAAGGAATGGTTGATGGTTGGCCTTGCCGTGGCCCTGGGGCTTTCGCCGCTCGATTAGTTGAGCAAGGTTCATCGCCGAGCCCCGCCAGTCGATGGCGCGCGAACGCAGCGCTGCGCTATGCGCCGCCCAACCGGGAGGGCGCACATGCTTGGGAATTACGTTGGCGTTCGACCAGTTCGAGGTAACGTCAGGCCTTGGCGGCTGCCGCACCGCCCGAATCCATAAGCGCCTTGACCTTCTCAACAACCGAACCGACGGTTTTGAAGTCTTCGACGTCTTCGTTGGCGTTGTAGGGAATCTCGATGCCAAAAGTGTCTTCGATATCGAAAACAATCATCGCTAGGTCGAGCGATTCAATCGACAGATCGGTCAGCTCAGTCGACAACGAGATGTCGTCGCGTGGCTCTTTCATGTGCTTTTTCAAAATGTCGATGATCTTCGTTGCGACGTCGTCCATCTCTATCTCCTCCCCCCGGTTTTTAGTGCGGGGGGGCCCTTGATACTTTGTTTCTACCTAATGCCCGGCCGTGGACGGAAGCAATCTGCGGCGTCACATATCCTTAAACGCAGCGCAAGTCCAGTTAAGGGCCGCCCGTGGTGCGGTTTACTGTCTGGCATGTTAACGCAAGATGTGTGCCGAAAGTGTTTCCTGCGGTACAAATACGGGTTCCTGATGAAGCCAGCAGTTCGAATGGACCCTGACGTTATGTGTTTTATGGCGTAGATGCTTGATAATGTGTTCAATAGTCACGCGGCATTGGAGTCCAGCGGCATTTAGGCTCTCGTTTTAGCACAGGTCCGCGCAATGAAGGCGCCGGCACTTGGGAGGCCGGCATGGGTCCTAGGGAGGGTGCGACATATTATGACATCTGACGGAGGAAACCGCGAAGCGAGCGATGGACATGAGGATCGGCTTGGTTCTCCGCAATACCCCTGGGTTAAGACTTACCCGGAGGACATAAGCTGGTTCGATCATATAGAGCCCAGACCGCTTTATGAATTGATCGAAAGGTCTGCGGCTGAATACCCGAACAATACGTGCACGAATTTTCTCGGGCGGGCCACGAGTTACTCGAAGATGGGCGAAATGGTCGCCGAGGCAGCTGCTGGGTTGCAGAGGCTTGGAGTGAAGCGCGGGACCAAGGTGGGTTTGTTTCTTCCCAACTGTCCGACCTTCATCGTTTATTACTTTGCGATCCTCAAAGCGGGCGGCGTTGTCGTTAACTACAATCCGCTTTACTCGCTCGATGAACTGACATTCCAGGTTCGCGATAGCGAGACCGAGATCATGGTGACGCTCGATCTCAAGATCCTGTTCGATAAGGTCGAATGCCTGCTGGCTGACGGTGTGTTGCAGAAGTCGATTGTGGGATCGTTTACCGGCCTGCTGCCGGGGACCAAGTCGGCGCTCTTTAAACTGTTCAAATCCAAGGAACTGGCCCGGCCGCTCGCATCCAAGCAAAAAGACAAGATTGTCATCGAGGCTGACCTGCTTAGCGGGGACAGTGAACTTGTGACGTACGAGATTGATCCGGTCGAGGAACTGGCAGTGCTCCAGTACACGGGCGGGACGACTGGTACGCCCAAGGGCGCGATGCTGACCCACGCAAACGTCTACACAAACGCCGTGCAGGTGGCGAAGTGGTCCCCGGAACTGATCCAGGGCGAAGAACGGGTCCTTGGGGTGTTGCCGTTCTTCCATGTGTTCGCGATGACGGTCGTGATGAACCTTGGCATTCACAAAGCTGCCGAGATCATCATCATGCCGCGGTTTGTCCTGCTGGACGCGCTGAAGTTGATCACTGCGACAAAGCCGACGGTGATGCCCGGCGTGCCGACGCTTTTTACAGCGATCAACAACTATCCGAAGCTTGCGAGCTACGATCTGTCATCGCTCCGCTTCTGCATCTCCGGCGGAGCGGCTTTGCCAATCGAGGTGAAGAACCGCTTCGAAGCGCTGACTGGCTGCAAAGTGGTTGAAGGCTATGGGCTTTCGGAAACGTCTCCGGTTGCGACCTGCAATCTGGTGCGAGGGCCGGTCAAGGAAGGTTCGATCGGTGTTCCGTTTCCACAGACAGTCGTGTCTCTGCGCGATCTTTCCGACCCGACGATTGAGGTTCCTCTCGGCGAGAAGGGCGAAATCTGCATTCGCGGGCCTCAGGTCATGCGGGGATACTGGAAACGGCCTGATGAGACGGATGACGTGTTCGTGGGCGGATTCCTGCGGACGGGCGATGTTGCGCGCATGGATGAGGACGGAATGTTCTTCATCGAAGACCGCATCAAGGATCTCATTATCTGCTCAGGCTACAATGTCTATCCCCGCCAGATCGAGGAAGCGTTCTACACGCACGATGCTGTTGAAGAAGTCACTGTCATCGGCATTCCCGACACCTACCGTGGCGAAGCTCCCAAGGCTTTCGTCAAACTCAAGGATGGACAGGCTGCGACGGCGGATGAGCTGTTGAAGCATCTGGAGGTAAAGATCTCCAAGATTGAGCTTCCCGCCGAAATCGAATTCCGGGAGTCGCTTCCGAAAACGATGATCGGCAAGCTTTCGCGCAAGGAACTGAAGGCAGAAGAAATGGCCCGGCGAGAGAAGGGCTGACCTGCTTTTTCGATCCGAACACTCACGGTCGCATTCGGCCATCGCTGCGCACCCGGAGTCAGGTGCGTAGCGGGACAAATAACGGGAACGTGCCTGGAATGGTGGAGCGTTTGAACGCCGATGGAAATGCCGGGGCGTTGCCCGATGGAAAAGCTAAAGAACGCTACTCGATTGGGGAATTATCCGAAGACGTTGGTGTGACCGCGCGTGCGATCCGCTTTTACGAGGCGCGCGGGCTACTGACGCCATTGCGGATCGGGACGACCAGATCGTATTCAGCCCGAGACCGGGCACGCCTGCATCTGATCTTACGCGGCAAGAACCTCGGTTTCACGTTGGAAGACATTGCCGAGTACCTGGCCCTCTACGATGCCGATCCCGCTCAGATTGCTCAAACACAATTGCTGCTAACGAAAGTCGAGGACGCGATCTCCGGCTTGCAGAGCAAGCAGGCTGATATCGAGCGTGCGCTGCGCGATCTGAAGGACATCCGTTCCAAATGTGTTGCGCACTTAAAGGATAAATAGCCAGGTGGGCCGGCTTGACCTTTAAACCCGCAGATCAGCGATAAAGGTCGGCCCGGGTCGGCGGCAAAGGCGGGGGGCGCTTTGCTGTCTTGGAGGCAAGTGTTTGGAACAGGCGCGCGGTGCCGCGTTCGAAGGCCAGCGCGCAGCCCGCGAGATAGGCGATATAGATGCGGTATTTGGCTTCGCCAACCAGGGCGACGGCCTCGTCCTTGCGGGCGAGCAGGCGGTCATGCCAAAGGGCGCATGTGCGCGCGTAATGCATGCGCCAGCCTTCGACATCATGGACTTCGAAACCGGCCCGCTCCATCGCGTGGACGGTATGGCCGATGTCGTCGAGGGCGCCGCCTGGGAAGATGTATTTGGCAAGCGCGCGTTGTTCGGGCCGCAGCCTGTCAGGCATCAGCGAGCGCTTTCTTGCCCGCCGGGAAATGGCGTGATTGAGGAATAGCCCGTCTTCGGAAAGAAGAGAGCGCATCTTCTTCATGTAGGCTGGAATATTGTCGAGACCGATGTGTTCGTACATGCCGATCGAGGCGATCTTGTCGAACGTGCCTGTCAGGTTCGAATAGTCGACGAGTTCCAACGTGATGCGGTCCGATAATCCCAGGCGGTCGGCTTTGGCGCGGGCAAGGGCCAGTTGTTCTTCCGACAACGTGATGCCGTGGGCGGTGACGCCATAGTTCTTTGCCGCGTGGCAGACGAGCCCGCCCCAGCCGCAGCCGATATCGAGAAAGCGGTCTGAGGGCTTCAGGCGCAGCTTGCGGCAGATCATGTCGAGCTTGTCGACCTGGGCCTGTTCGAGGCTGCCCTCCCAATCGGTGAAGTAGGCGCACGAGTAGACCATCTCGGGGTCAAGGAAGAGCGCGTAGAACTCGTTCGACAGATCATAGTGGAACTGGATGAAGTCCTTATTGTCGGATGTCTTGCGGCCTTGGCCGGTGATGTTGCCGCCGAAAGCGCCGGTGTCCCGTTCGCGGTGGGCGGGTTCAAACAGGAACGGGCGCAGGCCTGCTGCGAGTTTTATGGCCTCCAGCCCCTTGATGCGGACGGAGCGCTCGCCCCTGTTCAGGCTGCGGCCAAGCTCGATCAGCGTGCCGCCGGAAAAATCGAGATGGCCGTGGACGTAATGGCGGATGATGTTATCGAGCGTGGGCTTGCGAAGGATGGCTGCGATCACGCCGGGCCCGGCGATCTCGATGGCGAGCGGGCTTTTGACGTCGTGGCCGAGCGGCAGCAGGGTGCCGTCCCACAGCTTGAGATGGGCGTCGATGTCGATCGTGCTGGCAAGCTTTTCGGCAATCGCCGTGACGGCGGCAAACTGCTGTTGCTGCTTCTTGGTGTCGGCCATGATCGCGGGTTTCCCTTGTTTCCGTCATGACCTTTTAGGTCGGAACGAGGTGTTGGGAAACCCGCGCGCATGCGTCAGATGTTGTTACGTTGACCCATGAGCTGTCATGAGTGTCGGCTCAATTGCTGCGTCCCCTGTTCCGTCTCAGGCGGCATTGCGCGCTTTAGCGGACTTGGCGCTTTCCATGATCGCTGCCACGCCCATGCCGCCTGCGGTGCAGACCGAGATGAGGCCGCGCCCGCCGCGCTCATCGAGCAGTTTGGCGAGGTTCGCCATGATGCGAGCGCCTGGCGCCGCGAAGGGGTGTCCGAAGGCGATTGACGAGCCCATGACGTTGAGCTTGGCGCGGTCGATGGAGCCGAGCGGGGCATCGCGGCCGAGGACGCGCTTACAGTAATCGGGATCTTCCCAGGCTTTGAGCGTGGACAGCACCTGGGCTGCGAAGGCTTCGTGGATCTCGTAGAGATCGAAATCCTGGAGCGTAAGCCCGGCACGGTCGAGCATCTTCGAGACGGCAAGCGTCGGAGCCATTAACAAGCCCTCGCCTGCGACGAAGTCATTGGCGATATGCTGCGAGTAGGTCAGGTAGGCCAGGATCGGAAGGCCATGCGCCTTGGCCCACTCCTCCGATCCTAATAGCACGGCTGCTGCGCCATCGGTGAGCGGCGTGGAGTTGGCGGCCGTCAGGGTGGCTGCGTCGGACTTGTCGAAAACGGTTTTCAGCGTCGCCAGCTTCTCCAGTTCCAGATCCTCGCGAATGTTGTTGTCGCGGAACACGCCGGCGCAAGGAACGATCAGGTCGTCCATGAAGCCTGAGGCATAGGCTTCGGTTGCCTTTTTGTGACTTTCGAATGCGAGCTTGTCCTGCTCGGCGCGCGGGACCTGCCATTCCTTCGCCATCAGTTCGCAGTGCTGCCCCATGGTCAGGCCGGTGCGGGGTTCGGTGGTCGAGGGAGGCTGCGGTGTGAGTTCGCCGGGCCCGAAGCCCTTGAAGACGGAAAGCTTGGCCATTGTGGTTTTCTGTTTGGCGACGTCGGCCAGACGATGGGCAAACTTCTTTGTGAACACGATGGGCGGGTCGGAGGTCGTATCTGAGCCCATCGCAATACCGCTGTCGATTTGTCCGGTGGCAATCTTGGCTGCGATGCCCATGGCGGCCTGCAGCGAGGTTCCGCAAGCCTGCATCATGGTGATGCCGGGCGTTGAAGTCTTAAGCTTGGTGCCGAGGACGGCTTCGCGCGCGATGTTCCAGTCCTTGGAATGCGTCACCACCGCGCCGCCGACGACTTCATCGATGTGCTCGCCCGCCAGGTTGTATTTGGCGACGAGGCCGTTCAGGGCGGCCGTCATCATATCGAGGTTGGTGAGGTCGGCATAAAGTGTTCCAGATCGGCAGAATGGAATTCTTGTGCCGCCTATCACGGCCACGCGGCGAACGGTCTGGGTCATCGCTTTGTCCTTTGGGTGCGCTTTCAGGCTTTGTCGGCGCCCGGCGCTGGATTTTTAGCGCGCAGTTTCAAGTCACGATGCGGCGGGGAATTGCAGTGTCATGCAGGCCTGCTCATCGTCAGCGATTTATTCAGCGGCGATGGCAGCTCCATGCCCGCCGGGACCGCCGTGTTCGGCGTTCTTGAAGTGCAGCGGACCGCCACGGAAGGGCGCAAACCCGGTTCCGAAAATAACGCCCGCATCCACGAGGTCTGCACTTGCCACAACGCCTTCATCAAGTGCGCGCTGCGCCTCGTCGATCAGGGGCTGCACAAGCTCGCGTCCGAGCTTTTCCAAGTCATGCTTGGCGAAGGGTTTCATCGTGTTCTTGTCGGGCTTGCCGTCCTTCCAGGTGTAAAATCCCTGGCCGGTTTTCTTGCCGAGGTGGCCTTTTGCAACGAGGTCTGCCGCCCCTTTGACGTTGTTGCCGAGGCCGAGGATCTGGCCGACGTGGGCGCAGACATCGAGGCCTACGGTATCGGCCAATTCGATCGGGCCCATCGGCATTCCGAACGTGCGGGCGGCCTCGTCGATCTTGTTCATATCCTCGCCAGCATCGACGCGCGCCATCGCGCCCATCATGTAGGGGGCAAGCACGCGGTTGACGAGGAATCCCGGCACGGATTTGGCGATCAGCGGAAACTTGTCGATTGCCGTGACGAAGGCTGCCCCTTTGCGAACTTCATCCTCGCTCGAAGTCGCTCCGCGGATCACCTCCACGAGCGGCATCTGTGCGACGGGGTTGAAGAAGTGGATGCCGATGAGGCGAGTGGGATCGGCGAGCGGTTCTGCGATATCCTCGATCTGCAGGGATGACGTGTTGGTTGCCATCACCGCGCCGGGCTTGAGTTTGGTTTCGAGTTCCTTGAACAGCTCCTGCTTGACTTCGAGTTTTTCCACGATGGCCTCGATCACCACGTCTGCACGCGCAATGCCGCGGCCATCACGGTCGGCGATGAGGCGGGTCTGGGCCGCATCGCGCAGCGCCTTCGTCTTGAACTTGCGCTTGAACAGCTTGCCCTGGGCCTTGATGCCTTTTTCGATCTGTTCTTGTGAGAGATCCTGGAGCGTGACTTCCATGCCTGAAGCTACGCACCAACCCGCGATGTCGGCACCCATCGTGCCTGCCCCGATCACGTGAACGCGCATCGGTTTCCAGTCGAGGTTCTTGGGCGCTTCGTTCTTGAGGGCTTCGGATAAGAAGAATACCCGGCGCAAGTTGCGTGAGGTTTCTGACACCATGAGCGGTGCGAAAGCTTTCGTCTCGGCAGCCTTCATGGCGTCATAGCTGCCGCCGTGCTCCTCGAACAAGTCGATGAGGCGGAAGGGTGCTGGGTAGTGATCCTCGCGGGCTTTCTTGCGCGTTTCATCGCGCATCTTGGCTGCGATGAAACCGCGGGCCGGCCATTTCGCCATCAAGGATTTGAAGCCGCCTGCGGGTTTTGATTTCCGTTTCTGCAGGATCGCCTTGCGGGCGGCCCAGCGCAATGCGCCGGGGCTGTCGACGAGTTGGTCGATAAAGCCCTGAGCCTTTGCCTTCCCGTAGCGGATCATGGAGCCTGTCAACATGGCCTGCATGGCGGCCATCGTGCCGGTCTGGCGGATTGAGCGGGCGGTTCCGTTGAAGCCCGGGAAGATGCCGAGTTTGACTTCGGGAAATCCGACACGGGTTGCATCGTCCTTGGTAGCGATACGGTAATGGCAGGCCAGGATCAACTCAAGCCCGCCGCCCACGCAAGCGCCGTGAATGGCGGCGACAACCGGCACCGGCAGCTTTTCCAAGCGATCGAGCATGGCATTCACGGGGGCGACGCCCGCAATGACTTTGTCCTCGGTATCGAGGGACTCGAACTCGCGGATATCAGCGCCGACGATAAAGCTCTTTGGTTTGCCCGAGAGGATCGCCAGTCCGGCGATGGACTTGTCGGACGCACCCTTCTCGACGTGGGCTACGATGCGTTCGAGTTCTTCGAGCGGGCGGCGGCCGAGCGAATTCGCGGTTTCACCATCGCGGTCGAAAATGGCCCAGGCGATGCGTTCGCGGTCGACGGAAAAACGCCAATCCTTGAGGTCTGCGATCGGTCCGGAGCTGTCGGTGCCAATCGTTGTCTGGTTGGACATCGGTGCGCTCGCCGGTTCGGTTGGTGCGTCATCGATCGTCATGGGATTGATACTCCTGAGTTGCCGCTGAGGGGTGGCGGCCCCTCAATCGGTAAGGTCGAGAGCGCGGTGGCATTGTCGCGCGTCGCATTATTCGGCGGCAGATGCGACACCTGCCGATTGGTTGTGTCCTGGCTTCATATGGTGCGGTTTGACTTCGGCGGGATCGAAATGATCGACGGCGATGACGCGCGCGACGAGGTCTTCGACTTCCTTCAGCAGGTCAGCTTCGGCCTGGGTCAACACGCCCTTCTCGACCGCTTCTGCGAACCAGTCGATGCCATGATAGCGCTGGACGGTGCCGCTGCGCACGGCCTTGTCG
>CAYGRH010000002.1:36155-38864 GCA_964352165.1 uncultured Hyphomicrobiaceae bacterium
TCTTTTCGGCAGGTTCGGCTGCTATGACCTTGGCGAGTGTGACCTCCAACAGGCCTGTCGGGTCGTTGACGTCCTTGGAAATGTAGATCTGGCGGGTCAGCCTGTCGCGGACTTCGCCGGGTTCGCCGACGGCCTTGGCCACAGCGCGGGCCAACTTGTCGGGAGCCGGACGATAGCGGCGGCCGAATGGGAAGACGCAGGTGCGCATGAGGAGGCGCGCCCAAGTGACGGGGAAGTTGTCGATCGCTGCACCGAGCGCTTCCTGTGAGCGATACAGACCGTTCATGGCGACCATGTTGACGATGTCCACGTCGGCTTGCGGTGCGCCATCGTCGTTGTAGCGCTTTAGGACGCATGAGAGGAAATACAGTTCCGACAAACAGTCGGCCATGCGGCCGGTCAGGCGCTGTTTCGTCTTCAACCCGCCGCCCAGCATTGCGACCATCATATCAGCGACGAGCGCGAAGTTGCGCGACTGGCGGCCGACCTGTCGGTACCAGTGTGCCATGCCGTTTGTGGTTGCCGGTTCGTTTGCGAAGCGGCCGCCTGTCAGGTTGTGGAACAGGGAGCCTGCGACGTTGGACACGGCAAAAGAGATGTGGCCTGTGAAGGCTTTTTCGAAGTCCGTGAAGCCCTGCTTCTTGTCGGGGTTCTGGGCGGCCTGGATTTCGGAATAGAGGTAGGGATGCGAGCGCAGCGCGCCTTGCGCAAACGTGATGAGCGTGCGCGTCAGGATGTTGGCCCCTTCGACGGTAATGCCGACAGGAACCATCTGATAGGCCGATTGCAGGTAGTTGGATGGGCCGTCGCAAATGGCCTTGCCACCATGGATGTCCATGGCCGCATTGACGGCATCGCGCATGCGCTCGGTCGTCTGGTACTTCATCAACGCGGAAATAACGGACGGCTTGTCACCGCGGCTGACCATCGCGGCTGTCACGCCGCGCGCAGCCTCGTTGACGTAGGCTGCTTCGATGATGCGCACGAGGGCTTCCTCGACGCCTTCCATGCGGCTTACCGGCAGACCGAACTGTTTGCGGATGCGGCCATAAGCTGTCGTATGCCGCAGCATGGCCTTGGCTCCGGCCGTGGCGGATGAGGGAAGTGAAATGGCGCGTCCGGCAGCGAGGCACTCCATCAGCATGCGCCAGCCTTGGCCGGCCATCTTGTCGCCGCCGATGACCCATTCCATCGGAATGAAGACATCCTTGCCCCAGTTGGGGCCGTTGGGGAAAGCAGAACCCGATGGCAGGTGGCGGCGGCCGATGTTCATGCCGGGATGGTCGGCTGGAATGAGGGCAACGGTGATGCCGAGGTCTTCGCCGCGGGCGAGGTGATTGTCGGGGTCGAACAGGCGGAAGGCGAGGCCGACGAGCGTCGCCTTGGGCCCTAATGTGATGTAGCGCTTGTCCCAGCTCAGTGTGATGCCGAGGGTTTCCTTGCCATCATGCATGCCCTTCGTGACGCGGCCGATGTCGCGCATGGTGGCGGCATCCGAACCCGATGTGGGTCCGGTCAGCGAGAAGCAGGGAACCTCAAGGCCTTTTGCGAGGCGCGGCAGGAAGTGTGATTTCTGCTGGTCGGTGCCGTATTTCTCGATCAGTTCGCCGGGGCCCAGCGAGTTCGGCACCATGACGATGGTGACAACGTCCGGGGAGCGCGAAGCAATCTTACCCAGGATCAGCGATTGAGCCTGCGCGGAAAATCCAAGGCCGCCGTGCTCCTTCGAAATAAGCATGCCCAAGAAGCCGTGCGACTTGACGAAGTCCCAGATGACGTCTGGGATTTCGCGTTCGTTGAAGCGGATCTCCCAGTCGTCGATCATGGCGCACAGTTGGTCGGTCGGGCCGTCAAGGAAGGCTTGTTCCTCGGCTGTCAGCTTGTTGGGGGGAACTGCACTGAGAACTCTCCAGTTGGGTTTGCCCGAAAAGATTTCCGCATCGAACCCGACCGTACCGGCATCGAGTGCCTGCTGTTCGGTGTCTGAGACCTTGGGCAGGATGGATTTGACCATTGCGAAGGCTGGCTTAACGACGAAAGCGTTGCGTAGGCCATCGACGGACAGAGCGCCTAGGATCGCGGCGGGCAGGAATGCCAACACTTGCGCGAAGCTTGAGAGCGGTAATGAGAGCTGGCCGCTGAGTAGTCCCATCTGCCAGACAAGCGTAATGACCGCGAGAGTGAGCGCCCATTGCCATAGCTTCGCTTTCAGCATCGCAAGGGTCATCAATGCGACGAAGAGAATAACAAGCAGGAACAGCGTGGACATTTCGATCGCCTCGTTTTCTGGCCGAACGGGCAGGCAGGCCCTGAGTTCAAAAAGTACGGTGCGGCGGCCCGGATAATGGCGGACGGCATTTAGGCCTAAGTGGCGGCGGACCTCAGATTAGCGGCTGATCCCTTTGCCACGGTAACTCGCTTCATGGATACGCCTCATCGTTACTGCGAGTATGTCGACTTGACGTTAACGTCAAGTCGCTGAGCCTAACGTCTGGCTGAGCTGGCTGCAAATTCCGCCAATAATACTTCTACGCGACCAAATTTCCCGGCATTTTCTGCGGGCAGCAAGCTGAGGTCCGCGCTGAGGGCCAGTCTGGCAGGCATTATATTGACAATTGGGTTGTCTAGAAGACACTGAATTGTCGTCTGTCGAGTGCCTGGAATTGAGAAGCGGGACCTATGCGAAAAATGATTGCTAGCGGCTTTTGG
>CAYGRH010000003.1:0-31583 GCA_964352165.1 uncultured Hyphomicrobiaceae bacterium
TTCCCATGTCGGCCATGACTGCCACGTAGGCAATAACGTCATCTTTTCCAACAACCTCATGCTCGCTTGCCACTGCACAGTCGGTGACTTCGTCATTCTGGGCGGAGGTGCAGCCGTAATCCAGTTTGCGCGCATTGGCCCGCACGCCTTCCTCGGCGGCATGTCGGGACTAGAAAACGACCTCATTCCTTACGGCATGGCGCTCGGAAACCGCGCCTATCTGTCCGGCCTCAACATAATCGGTCTCCAGCGCCGCGGCTTCTCCCGCAATGACATCCACGATCTGCGCCGCGCCTATCGCCTTCTGTTTGCAGCGGAAGGCACGATCCAGGAACGTATCGCGGATGTTTCCGAAGGCTTCGGTTCCCACCCGATCGTGGCCGAGATCCTGGCCTTCATGCGCGAAGGCGGCAAACGCTCGTTGTGCACTCCGCGCGACGCAACTCAGGTCTGATCCCACCTCATGAGCAGGAACGGCCCGCGCGCGATTGGCATCCTGGCGGGCGGCGGAAGCCTGCCCCGGGAAATCGCAACCAGCATCAAAAACCGCGGTGCCGAACCGGTGATTGTCGCCATCGATGGCGAAGGCGACAGTTCGCTCGCCGACCTGGGTGCGATATTCGTCAACTGGGGCAAGATCGGCCGAATTGTTCGCGAGTTCAAACGCCGGGGCTGCCGGCAGCTTGTTATCGTAGGTTCCGTGACCAGACCGGATCTCGGAACCATCAAGCCTGACCTTGGCTTCTTCCAGGCGGCCGCCACGATAATCGGGCTCGTGCGCGCAGGCGGCGACGATGCCATTCTCAGAGGCGTTATCGCGTTCTTCGAGAAGAAGGGCCTCAGCGTCATAAGCCCAGCAAGCCTGTCGCCCGAAATGCTGATCGGTTCAGGCCCATATGCCGCTATCGCTGCCAGCCCGGAACATAACGCAGACATCGAGCGCGGTTTTGCGCTGATCCGCGCGTTGGCCCCCTTCGACGTCGGCCAGGCTGTGGTCGTGACCGACGGCGGCATTGAGGCGATAGAGGGCAACGAAGGCACCGATAGAATGCTGGAGCGTGTCGCAGGCCAGCGCAAGGTCGGTCACCAGGACGGCGATTCACAGACTCATGGCTGCCTGATCAAGCGGCCCAAGCCAGGCCAGGAACTGCGCGTCGACCTGCCCGTCATCGGCCCGCAGACCGTCAACCGGGTCCTCGAAGCAAACCTTGCCGGAATTGCCATTGAAGCGGGAAAAGTGTTGGCAGCCGAACGCGCGGAAACAAAGGCCCGAGCCGAACGCCACCATATATTCATCGAAGGCGTCGATGCCGCCGCGCTTGATGGAAAAACGCCCACACTGTCCATCGAGAGCTACAACGCGACCCGCCTTGGTCGGCGAAAGATCGCCACTGCCGATCAGAAAGACGCAGCCAAAGGTGCCCAGATCGCCGATGCCTTGGAACCATTCTCTTGTGGCCGGGCCATCGTCATCGCGCGCGGTCACGTCCTCGCCATTGAAGCCGGAGAAGGGCCACTGGCAACCGTCAAACGCTCATCCGCCCTGCGCCAATGGGGCGACCGCCGATGGACCAAACGTTCCGGCCTCGTGGTGTTGTCGCTGGGCCGCGAGGCAGATGCTAAGTTGGTCGATGCGATCGCTGAGGCAGGATTTGCCGGCCTCGCGATCCGCCTGACGAAATTTTCAGCCCCCGTCGGTCAATCCGTCGTCGAACAAGCCAACAAACACGGGCTATATATCGCTGCCCTTGCGCCTGCGGGCTGATATTCAATCGACCCATAGTGCAATTTATTTTTCCCGGTAACAGCGGGAACGACACAATCAATCGAACGACGACCCGCCGAAGCCCGTACCCCACCCGACCGGGTCAACCCTGCACATCGCTGCTCTGCTTCGCACAACGCCGAGAAGAAATCAGATGCCTCAAACCAGTGCCACCAGCCAGACCGTTCCCACCCAGCAAACTGATCGCGAATTGCGGATCTTTATCATTGCAGGCGAACACTCAGGCGATGCGCTAGGTGGCGATCTAATGGCTGAAATCAATCGCAGACTAAAGCGCAGGGTTCGTTATCTGGGCGTCGGCGGCGAAGCAATGCAGGCGCAGGGCCTCGTATCCCAGTTCCCACTTGAGGACGTCGCTGTGATGGGGCTGGCATCCATTCTCCCGAAACTGCCGCGCATCGTTCGCCGGGTTTATCGAACGGTCGCCGCCGCAGTCGCCGCACAGCCCGATATCGTCGTAATTATCGATAGCCCTGAATTCACTCATCCGATTGCCAAGCGGATACGCAAGCAACTCCCCACGGTCCCGATCATCGACTACGTCTCACCGACTGTCTGGGCATGGCGGCCCGGGCGGGCAAAGAAGATGGCCGCATACGTCGACCACCTGCTGGCGTTGCTGCCATTCGAACCCGAGGCGCACGCACGCCTTGGCGGACCGCCATGCACTTATATCGGCCATCCCTTGAGCGAGCGGGAGCAGTGGATCCGTGAGCTTGACCCAGAACCGCTTCGCCAACGCTTGAACATCGGTTACGACAAACCCGTTCTGCTGGTCTTACCCGGCAGCAGGCGCTCGGAGGTCACGCGGCTTATTGAGCCATTCTCAGCGGCTGTGGACCATCTACGAAAAGACGGTCGCGAATTCGATGTCATCATTCCGACGGTTTCATCCGTTGCCGACATTATCAACGAAAAAACACGCAACTGGTCCACGCCACCGCACATCCTCATTGGGGAAGAAGACAAATATCGCGCGTTCAAATTGGCCCGCGCAGCCCTCGCAGCGTCGGGCACGGTGACGCTTCAGTTGGCCCTGGCCGGCACCCCGATGGTCGTGGCTTATCGTGTCGACCAATTGGCGCTGAGCCTGCGCTTCCTCGTCAAAGTGCAAAGCATTGTTCTGGCCAATCTGGTGCTGGACGAGAAAGCGTTTCCAGAATTAATCCAGGAAGACTGCACAGCCGAAAAGCTTGCAGGCGAACTGGCAAAAATCATGGATGACACGCCGGCCCGGGCCGCTCAGTTCGAAGCCCTGTCACGGGTGCCGGGAAAGATGTCGCTGGCCGCATCGAGCCCGAGCGAAATGGCAGCCGACATTGTGCTCGATTATGCGAACACCGGGCGCAAGTCATCCCGCAATCCAAGCTCTCAAACTCCGTCTGATTGAAGAGCACGTTTCTGGCTATTGCGGCAGGTTGAGCCCCTTGGAAAGCGAAGCCCCCTCAACTTTGTCGAAGATCGCACCGGCAATCAGCGCCCCTGAAAAATCGGCACCTTCCAAATTAGCCCCTGAAAAGTTAGCCCCCCGAACGTCAGCATCTCGCAAGTCCGCTTCACGCAAATCAGCGCCAACGAACTTGGCAAAATCCAGTATCGCATGGGAAAGATTGGCTCCACGAAGTCGCGCGCTGGAAAAATCAGAACCTGATAGATATGATTTCGGCACCGAGGCTATTGTTGCCGTACCGGGCTGAAGCGCTGAAAAATCAGTCTGTGAAAGATCGGCACCGCTAAAGTCAGCACCCTCGAGCCGCGCCAAGACCCGCGCACCGCGCATGTTCGCACCCGTGAACTTTGCAACATTCCGGCGCGAACCCGACATGTCCTGCGTTGTTGTCAACAAGATCAGTGTTGAACCCGTCAGGTTGGCGCGGCTGAAATTCGTGTCGATCACGACAGCCCGATCAATCCGTGCATCAGACAAATCCACGCCGGTGAGATCCGAACCTTTCAGATCGGCACCGTAAAGATCAACACCAGTCAGAACCATCGCGGTGAGATCGAGACCCGACAGATCAAGCAGAGAAAGGTCGGCATCGCTGTAGTCAATTTTTTCACCTGGCTTTGCTGTTGCAAGCGCTACGGCAATATCGCGGGACGTATAGTCCGCCGCCTGCAACGCCAACGAAAACCCGCCAAGCAGACAAAAGAAAGCCGCCGAGAATTCCACAATGCAGTGTCCCCGGCGGCGCATCTAACTGTCCTCTTCAAGGCCCGAAGCCGCAGCGCAATCAGCCGCGCTTGTCGAACGGAACAAAATCACGAGTCGGCTCGCCGATGTAAAGCTGACGGGGACGCCCGATCCGCTGCTCGGGATCCTCAATCATTTCCTTCCACTGCGCGATCCATCCGACAGTCCGCGCCACGGCAAACAACACCGTGAACATGGATACCGAGAAGCCCATCGCCCGCAGCGTAATCCCGGAATAAAAATCGATGTTGGGATAAAGTTTCTTCTCGACGAAGTACTCATCCTCAAGCGCGATCCGCTCAAGTTCCATGGCAACAGCAAGCAGCGGTTCATCGCGCACGCCAAGCGCATCAAGAACTTCGTGGCAGGTCTTCTGCATCACTTTCGCGCGCGGATCGTAGTTCTTGTAGACCCGGTGCCCGAAGCCCATAAGACGGAATCCGGACGATTTGTCCTTTGCCTTCGCGATGAACTCTGGGATCTTATCGACCGAGCCGATCTCGCTCAGCATATTGAGCGCCGCTTCGTTCGCCCCGCCATGGGCAGGCCCCCACAGGCAGGCGATCCCTGCCGCGATACATGCAAATGGGTTTGCTCCCGAAGAACCCGCAAGCCGCACCGTCGACGTTGATGCGTTCTGTTCGTGGTCGGCATGAAGGATGAAAATCTTGTCGAGTGCGCGCGCCAACACTGGGTTTACGGCGTAGGGCTCGCAAGGAACTGCAAAACACATCTGCAGGAAGTTGGAGCAGTAATCGAGATCGTTGCGCGGATAGATAAACGGCTGACCGATTGAATACTTGTAGGCCATCGCAGCAATCGTCGGCATCTTCGCGATCATGCGGTTGGCGGCAACCTCACGCTGGTGAGGATCGTTGATGTCAGTGGAGTCATGATAAAACGCCGAGAGCGCACCCACCGTGCCGCACATCACCGCCATCGGGTGCGCGTCACGACGGAACCCGGTGAAGAAACGAGGCATCTGCTCGTGCACCATGGTGTGCCGCGTAATCGTGTGGTCGAACGTCTTGTACTCTTCGCGCGTTGGCAGTTCGCCGTTCAATAGCAGATAGCAGGCCTCCAGAAACGAAGCGTTATCGGCAAGCTGGTCGATCGGATAGCCCCGGTGCAGAAGTACACCCGCCTCGCCGTCAATGTAGGTGATGCGCGACGAACAATTCGCTGTCGATGTGAAGCCGGGATCGTAGGTGAAACAGCCCGTATCTCTGTATAGCTTGTTCACATCGATCACATCGGGACCAACCGAGCCTGAACGGACCGGCAACTCCGTCTGCTTGCCGTTCAAGGTGATCGTGGCGGTCGGCACAGCTTCCTGCGCTTTGTCGGGAGCGTTCATCAATCAATCATCCTAGAAGCAAGCGTTGGCGGAGCGGACCGTCCACACGGTGTGCAGCATACCTTTCGGCGGGCACCCGGCTACGGCCCTGACGGTTTTGCAGGCAGGGCATTATCAAGATCGTCGCAACAACGGCCTTTGAGGCCACAATTACGACGCACCCCTGCAAGGGACGCTTCCACTCATTATCGTTATTAGGTTCGCCATCTAAGGGCGATTGACCGTTTTGGTAATACGATTTCGCACCTGCGGCAAGTTAACCGATGGGCGACTTGCGCAAATGGCGATTGGCGGCATCGCAGACAGCGCAAACTTAAGTAAAACGGCGCAAATCACGTGCTCCAGCCCTAACAATACGCTTGTGGCGGAACCCGCTTAGCTTCCAGCCACCGTCGACCGGTCTTTCAACCGAGCCATTGCCTCTTCCCGACCGAGGACCGCCATCACGTCGAAAATTGGCGGCGAAACTCCCGAACCGGTCAGTGCGGCGCGCAAAGGCTGGGCAACCTTGCCAAGCTTTAACCCCTCATCTTCCGCAAATGTCCGGACAGCAGCCTCGATCGCTTCACCGGTCCAATCCACAACCTTTTCAAGCGAGCCTGCCAACCTCCCCAATACGACCACGGATGCCTCATCGAGAAGCTTTGTGGCCTTGTCATCCAAGCTCAACGGTCGCTTTGCCCAAAGGAACGACGAACCGCCGATGATATCCCGAAGCGTTTTTGAACGTTCCTTAAGGGCGGGAATGAGCGCCAGCATCTTGTCGCCCGAGCCTGCATTCAGATGCGAGCGAATGACATCCCCGTCCTCGATGTAGGCAAGAAGATCCTGGGTACGTTGAAACAGCTCCGAGTCAGATGTCTGTCGAATGTAGTGCGCGTTCAGTGCCTCAAGCTTGGCCATGTCAAACCGCGCTGGTGATTTGCCGATCCCATCCAGATCAAACCAGGCCACCAATTGCTCCGGCGAAATGATTTCATCGTCGCCATGCGACCACCCAAGCCGGACCAGATAGTTTTTCAACGCATCAGGCAGGTAGCCCATCTCGCGGTAGGCTTCGACGCCGAGCGCACCGTGACGCTTGGAAAGCTTCGCCCCGTCCGCACCATGGATGAGCGGAACATGAGCCCACTGCGGAACCGGCCACCCCATCAATTGAAAGATCTGCGTCTGCCGCGCAGCGTTCGTAAGATGGTCGACACCACGAATGACATGCGTGATGCCCATGTCATGATCATCGACCACGACCGCGAGATTGTAGGTCGGTGATCCGTCTGAGCGCAGAATAATCAGATCATCGAGATCCTTGTTCGGAAACGTCACATCGCCCTGCACATGATCGCGGACAACCGTTTCCCCCTCATTGGGCGCGCGCAAACGGATGACGGCCGAAACACCTTGCGGCGCTTCCGCAAGGCCCCTGTCTCGCCAAGGCGAATGGATCGTAAGCGGTCGCTTGTCAGCTTCCGCCTTTGCCCGCATGTCGCTAAGTTCTTCTGGCGACAAGTAACACCGGTAAGCATGTCCCGAAGCCAACAATTCTTCAGCCACCTCGCGATGCCGATCTGCACGCTCGTGCTGCGAGACCGGATCGCCCTCCCAGTCGAGTCCCAGCCATGACAACCCATCGAGAATGGCAGCAACCGCTTCAGGAGAGTTGCGTTGCCTGTCGGTATCCTCGATGCGCAGCAGGAAGCGCCCACCCTTTGCCTTGGCGTAGAGCCAGTTGAAGAGCGCCGTGCGTGCACCGCCAATGTGAAGAAACCCAGTAGGCGACGGGGCAAAACGTACGACGACCGGCGCGCTGCCGGCGGAATTCGAGCTATCCATGGCGACTTGTGATCCAGATCCGCTGTAAGGTTGATACGCACCGGCATGTAGCACGCTAGGCCGGGCGGGTTAAGCGTAGGGGCCATTCCCGTTGAGTGAGTACAACCAATACAGGCCGCTGGCCCGCCGGGGTGTCACAATAGACGGCACTGGCGCCAGCAGCGGTCGCCAAGAAAACCTCGAGATGTACGAGGATGGCGCGACCAATCCATCGCGCAGTGAAAGCCGCATCGCTTGGCTCTTCAAGTCGCCGACCCGAATATTGGAAGCCGAAAGGCGCAACTGGTTCTTATGGCTTCCCGTCGCCCTGGCGCTAGGAGCCGTGGCCTATTTCCGACTCGAATTTGAACCCACGATTATCTCCGCACTCATCCCCTTCGCCATTGCGCTGGTGCTGCGCAAAATTGCACCGACGACCACAATTGTAGCCGTCGTCACCGGGTTGCTCGTCACGTTCACATTAGGCCTGGTAGCGGCAAAGCTCCGCACCGAATGGGTGCGAGCCCCCGTGCTCTTAACTGAAACCGGAGCGGTGGACGCCACAGGCATTGTCGAATTGATCGAGCCAAAAGCTGAAAAGGGCGCGCGAATTACGCTCTGGCTCTCTAAGCTCGGGGATCTGGATGCCGCACAAAGGCCCGCACGCATCCGGGTAACCCTGCGACAAGGCCATGACGTGCTTTCTCCAGGCGACCTCATTCGACTGAGCGTGGATCTGTTGCCGCCGCCCACACCCGCTGCACCCGGAGACTATGACTTCGCCCGCCACGCCTGGTTCAAGCAGTTGGGAGCAGTCGGCCGGGCAATCGGCCCGCCAGAAATCCTGCCACACGACATCGCCGACTTATCGCTGAGCCACCGCGGACTCGCCGGCTTGGCCCGCATCCGCAAAGCCATCGGCGACCGCGTCCGCCATACGCTGCCGGGCGAAACCGGCGCTATCGCCAACGCACTGATCACGGGCGAGCGCAACGCCATATCAGAGGAAACCAATGAGGCGTACCGCGCCTCAGGCCTCTACCACATCCTGTCGATCTCCGGTCTGCACATGGCGATCATGGGCGGCGCGGTCTTTTTCGCCCTGCGATTTGTCCTGGCACTGATCCCGCCCATCGCCCTGCGCTTTCCGATCAAGAAATGGGCCGCCGTCGGAGCCATCGCGGGGGCTGGGGCCTATCTGATGATTTCCGGCGGAGCCTTCGCGACGGTGCGATCCTTCATCATGATCACGGTAATGTTCGCAGCAATCCTGCTGGACAGGCCAGCCCTGGCGCTCCGTAACGTCGCCATAGCAGCCGGGATCATAATCCTGTTATTTCCCGAAAGCGTTCTCGACCCCGGCTTCCAGATGTCGTTTGCCGCCGTCATCGCCTTAATCGCAGGTTACGATGGATTGGCCCGCGTCTTCCGGATCAATACCGATGGCATCAGGCTCGGCGGCATTGCATCAACGACCGTGTTATTTGTGACCGGCATCATTGGCTCAACGCTTCTTGCCAGCGCTGCTGTCGCACCATTCGCCCTTTATCACTTTCATCAAACCCAGCACTACGCCGTATTGGCGAACTTGATCGCTATACCCGCCTGCAACCTGATCGTCATGCCCGCGGCGCTCGCTACGCTGCTTGCAATGCCCTTCGGTCTCGAAGCGGCGCCACTCAACTTTATGGCGTTCGGGATTTACGTGATGAACGAGGCAGCCCACTTCGTCGCTCACCTTCCCGGAGCAGTCGGCCACCATCCATCGATCAATGAAAGCGCCTTCGCTGTGATGATTGCAGGCGGTCTTGTCTGGGCGCTGGTCTCCCATCCGGTCAGATGGTTGGGGGCGGTTGCAGCTCTGGCAGGCCTGGCGTGGACTCCGCAACGCACACCACCTGATATCCTGATTGGACGATCGGCCGATGTCGTGGCGGCCCGCGCGGATGATAGTCGACTTTCTGCACTGCCGGCACGCGGCCTCGACTACACGGTATCGCGTTGGCTTGAGCGCGATGGAGACGCGCGAGACGCCCAACAAGCCATCACTCAGGCCATGCACCCAGACGCCCCGCTCAATGTGAAAGGAAGCCCAATAAGGCCAAAACCCGACGCGGCCACGCACATTCCAAGCAACACCGAAGCATCGTCATCCGGCAACTGGCAGTGCGATCCGATGGGCTGCACGATCACGGTGTCTGGAGCCCGGCTTGCCGTACCGAACCATCCCGCGGCCATCGCCGAGGACTGTTCGCTGGCCGATATCGTCATAATTAAAGCCGGATTAGATACTTCCGCAACTTCACCCGGATCCTCAGAATCATGTGCCGGCCCGAAAGCCGTCATCACCGCATACGACATCACGACAGCCGGCGCTCACGCGATAACGGTCAGCCGCAACCCGGCTCACAAGACCCGCGATCCAACTCATAACGGGCACCCCAACGCACAGCTAGCTAGAAGCTTTTTGCTTCAAATCGACACCGTGAGCGCACACCGCGGCAAGCGCCCATGGAGCGATCCGCCAGCCAACCAATCCACCGACTGAAGCACGACAACTGCCGGAGCCCTACCGGGGATCAACCCGACCGACAAAGCGCCCGAAACCAGTTCGAGCCTTCGTCGCGGCAGAAGCGCCATTCGCTCGGATCAGTCGTAGCGCCGAACAAGACCTACGAGGCGGCCCTGAACATCAACTTGATCTGGGCCAAAAACCCGCGTTTCGAAATTGGGATTTGCCGCTTCCAGTTCGACAGTCGAACCACGCTTGCGCAAGCGCTTCAACGTGGCTTCTTCCTTGTCGACCAAGGCGACAACGATGTCACCGTTGTTGGCTGAGTTACAACGCCGGATGATGACAGTGTCACCGTCGTGAATCCCAGCGTCGATCATTGAGTCGCCCGAAACCTCCAAAGCGAAGTGCTCGCCTTTCGCCAACATTTCAGGCGGGCAGGCAATGTCGTGAGTATGGTTCTCGATCGCATCGATCGGCACGCCTGCAGCGATCCGGCCCATAACGGGAACCGAAACGCCTAAGCTGGCGATCATCGCCGCAGACGGCATGCTCGAAGGCAACGACCCGCGGCCACCGGTTGTTTCCGGCTGATTTGATTGGCGTACAGCACCATCATCACCGGCACCCTTGCCAACAGGTTCGGTTCTTGATCTCGATCTCAGGCCCTGATCCGACCCCTCCGGAAGTTTGATCACCTCAATGGCGCGTGCCCTGTGTGGCAGCCGACGGATGAATCCGCGCTCAACCAAAGCCGTAATCAGCCGGTGAATGCCGGACTTCGATTTGAGGTCCAACGCCACTTTCATTTCGTCAAAGGAGGGCGGAACGCCCGAATCCTGCATTCGTTCATGGATGAAAAGCAGCAGGTCTTTTTGTTTCTGTGTCAGCATGAGATTTGCTCAAACGGCCCCCGCGTTCATGTTCAGAAATCCGCCTTGCGCGCCAAACCAATCCAGCGCCAAACCAACGGCGGTCTTCGTGTGCCGTCCCTCTCAAGACAACACATCCGAACCGTCATCCCAATTGGGCTGGGCAACGATCCATGTCCTTGACGGAACGGAATCAACTAAGGACAAACCATGAACGTACCCTAACCGTTCCCTAGGTGTTCCACAAGTGGTCTTATGCAACTTTTAAAAGTCGAGTGACAAAACCCGGACAAGTTCGCCAGCTTCGGCGGCAGTCGCATGTGCCTCGCGGACGATCAGGCAGTTGGCGCGAGCCAGAACACCGATCAACGAACTGTCCTGGTTTTCCGCGCCAACCACGACGTCGCGGCCGTCGTCATCGACTTCAAACCGGCCTCTCATGAAATGATGCCGCGGACCATTCTTCTCAAGAGGCGAACCCAAAACGGCCTGCCGGATCTGCGAAGTTTCGCCCTTAGCCCCCAACATCGCCAAGACGAGCGGAACGACGAAAACGCGCGCGCAAATCATCGACGAAACAGGATTGCCGGGCACGCCAATGACCCGCAGCCCATCTAGCCGTCCAAACAGCAAGGGCTTGCCGGGACGCATCGCGATCTTCCAAAAATCGAGCGCCATTCCCTTGGCCTGCAACGTGCTGGAGACAAGGTCATGATCTCCCACGGACGCACCGCCGATTGTCACTAGGATGTCAGCGCCGCCAGCTTGCGCAATCTTGGCTTCAAGGCTTTCGGCCGTATCCTTTGCGATCCCGAGAATGAGTGGCTCAGCGCCAAACGCCTCAACCATGGCTGCAATGCCATAGGCGTTCGAGGCGACGATCTGATCGGGCCCGGGCATCTCGCCAGGAGCGACAAGCTCATCGCCGGTTGATAAAATGGCGACCTTCGGACGGCGAATGACTTGTACTTCACCATGTCCCATGGCCGCTGCCAGCAGAACGCTGCGCGCACCAAGCCGCGTTCCAGCCGCGATCAGCTCCTGGCCATCGCGAAAATCGCCGCCCGCGGGCCTGACGTGAGCCCCATCAGGCAACCCCTCGCAAACAGTGAGAGTGTCGCCATCGCGCTTCGTGTTTTCCTGGATGACGATCGCATCGGCACCGCTAGGCACCGGGGCTCCGGTGAAAATGCGAACGGCTTGCCCGGCTTCGACAGATCCCGTAAAGCCGTGCCCGGCGGCGGCCTCCCCGACCACTTTAAGCGTCGCTGGAAGGTTGCTGACACAGGAGCGTCGAACGGCATAGCCGTCCATCGCAGACGCATCGAAGGGCGGTTGGGTCAGCTTCGCACAGAGCGATTGCGCCAGCACCCGGCCCGCAGCCAAATCGAGGCTGACTGTCTCGGTTTGACCCAGCACCGTTACGCGGTCGAGTATCCGTGAAAGCGCTTCATCGACGGACAGCATGGGTCTCACCGCGCGCCGGAGCCGGAAGCGTCATCGGCCCGGTAATGGCCCGATCGCCCGCCGGTTTTCTCAACCAGCCGAATACCAGAAAAGCTCATCGACTTGTCGACCGCCTTGAGCATGTCGTAGATCGTCAGGCAGGCCACCGAAACCGCCGTCAACGCCTCCATCTCAACACCGGTCTGGCCGGAGACGCGAACTTCCGCCGTGACATGAATCCCAGCGGGCGCATGGCGAACATCGAAGTCAACGCTCGCCTTCGTAATCGGCAGCGGATGGCACAGCGGAATGAGATCGTGCGTGCGCTTTGCAGCCATGATTCCGGCGATGCGCGCGGTCGCAAATACATCGCCCTTTTTCGCATCCCCACTCGTAGCGAGTTTCAAGGTCTCAGGCGTCATCGCAACGAAGCCCTCAGCGATAGCCGTGCGATGGGTCACGTCTTTGGCCGACACATCGACCATGCGTGCTTCGCCCTTTTCGTTGAGGTGCGTCAGCTCACCCATCACGCGGCCTCCAGGCTCAACAGGGAGCGGGTGGCAGCCGTAACATCAGGCTGCCGCATCAGGCTTTCGCCAACCAAAAACGTCGTAACCCCGCAACCGCCCAGCCTGGCGATATCGTCCGGGGTGAATATCCCGCTTTCAGACACGACAATCCTGTCTCCTCCAACCATCGGAGCGAGCCGTTCGGTTGTCTCAAGCGACGTCTCGAATGTTTTTAGGTTGCGGTTATTGATCCCGATCAATGGGCTCGATAAGGCCAGCGCACGCTTCATTTCGTCTTCGTCGTGAACTTCAACCAGCGCATCCATTCCCCAATCGGCGGCAGCGGAAATCAGCTTCGCTGCATCGTCGTCATCGACCTGGGCTAGGATCACCAGAATGCAGTCGGCACCCCACGCTCGCGCTTCGAGCACCTGATAGGTATCGAGCATGAAGTCCTTCCGCAATACGGGCAGTTTGCAGGCCGCGCGTGCCTGCTGAAGATATTCGGGTGCGCCTTGAAAAGACGGCCCGTCGGTCAAAACGGAAAGGCAGGCAGCTCCACCCGCTTCGTATGCGGACGCCAGCGCTGGAGGATCGAAGTCAGCGCGGATCAGCCCCTTTGACGGGCTGGCCTTCTTGACTTCGGCAATCAGCGCGGCGCGCCCTCCCTTGTGTGCAGCTCGGATCGCGTCAACGAAGCCGCGTACCGGCCCGGCGCTGCGTGCATATTCCGCCAGAACCTGCATCGGTTCGCGGGCCTTGGCAGCGGCGATCTCGTCGCGCTTATAGTCTGTGATCTTGTCGAGGATGTCGGCCATCAAAAATGGGTGTCCCGTCAATCCGCCTTGGCGGTTATGGAAATGAGGCGGTCGAGTGCCGCCCGCGCGGCCCCGCTATCGATGGACTTTGCCGCGCGCTCAACGCCGTCGCCGAGGCTCGCCGCCTTCCCGCCGACGATCAGCGCCGCAGCGGCATTAAACAAAACGATATCCCGGAACGCTCCGGTTTTGCCACCAAGCAGTGCTTTTATGGCTTCCGCGTTCTCGGCTGCATCCCCGCCCTTGAGGTCAGCGAGCGAAGCGCGCGGCAGACCGGCATCTTCCGGCGTCACTTCAAAAACAGCAATCGAGCCGTCGGCGAGTTCGGCCACAGTGCTCACGCCGGTTGTCGTTAATTCGTCCATGCCGTCCGCGCCGTGTACGACCCAGACATGTTCGGCACCCAGCTTCGATAAAGCCTCGGCAATGGGCTCGACCCATTCGCGAGCAAACACGCCGACCACCTGCCGTTTCACTCCGGCAGGATTGCAGATCGGGCCGAGCAGATTAAACAGCGAACGGATGCCGAGTTCTGCGCGCACGGGCCCCCAGGTCTTCATTGCCGGGTGGTGCATCGGTGCCCACAAAAACCCGATCCCGGCATCCTTGATTGCCGCTTCAACACGCTCCAATGGTGCATCGATCTTCACACTAAGCGCACCCAGCACATCTGACGCCCCGGACTTGGACGACACCGACCGGTTGCCATGCTTGGCGATGATAAGACCCGCGCCTGCTGCAACGATGGCCGCGCACGTTGAAACGTTATAGGTGCCGTGGCTGTCGCCGCCTGTCCCGACGATATCGACGGCACCGTCAGGGGCGGACACCCGCACCATGCTGGAACGCAACGAGCGCGCGGCCCCCGTGATCTCATCGACGGTCTCGCCGCGCACTCGTAGCGCCATTAGGAACGCTGCGCGCTGCTCAACACCGGCATCATCGCCGGCCAGCAGCGCCAAGGCCTCGACGATTTCGTCCTCATCGAGGGTGCCTCCGTCGGCCAGACGGTTCATCAGCGTTTTGATGGCAGGGGTTGCTGGCATCGTGATCCTCAAGCAGCCGACGGGACAGGGGCATCCGACTTCTGCAACGCCCGGCGATCTGGCGTCATTCCCGCCAGTTCAAGGAAATTGGCAAGCAGGGCATGCCCACATTGCGAGGCGATGCTTTCAGGATGGAACTGCACGCCATGTACGGGCTCTGACTTGTGCTGCAAGCCCATGATAATGCCTTCCTCCGTCTGAGCCGTGACCTCCAGACATGCAGGCAGGCTCGACGGCTCTACCGTCAGTGAGTGATAGCGCGTCACTTCGAAAGACGATGGCAGCCCTTTGAAAACGCCCTTGTTCGTGTGGGTGATTTTCGACAGCTTGCCATGCATGGGCAGCGGTGCGCGGATCACCTTGGCACCGTAAGCCTGACCGATCGATTGATGCCCAAGGCACACGCCCAACAGCGGCACCTTGCCACCGGCCGCCTTGATCAGATCGAGACAGATTCCGGCTTCATTGGGCGTGCATGGTCCCGGAGACAATACGATGGCTTTCGGCTTAAGCGCCAGCGCGTCATCCGCGGACAGCGTATCGTTCCGCCGAACCACGCATTCCGCGCCAAGCTCACCTAGAAAGTGAACGAGGTTATAAGTGAAGCTGTCGTAGTTATCGATCAGCAGCAGCATGGCGGCAGGACCTCTCAATTCCAGGGACAACGAGGTTTAGAAACCCCGCGCCCGGGCGTCAAGAAATCGCGTGCAAGCGGGGATGTCGGAGTTCGAGGGATTGCAGGTCAAGCCAGATCACGCGGCCAGATCACGAGGGCGGACAAAAGCCTTTAAAACGCCTTTGCCGGGGGAAACCTCGCCCCAGTCGTCGGTGTCGAATTCAAACACGGCCAATGCAGCGGTAGGGTACTTGACTGCCAGGTGCTGCATACCCTTGCTGCATCCCTCCCCAGCAAGCGCCAGTGCCAATGCGTGCATTCCGGGGTTGTGCCCGACGATCATCACGCAGGAAGCCTCTCCGGCCCCCGCACGCAACCGCTCGGCAATGCCGTAGGCCGAAGCCAGATACAACTCCGGATCGTACTCGACCCGGGGCTCAGGCGTCCCCAGTTCTGGCAGCACCAGAGCAACCGTCTCCCGCGTCCGAACTGAATCCGATGAAAGAACGCAATCGGGCTTTAATCCGTGCTGGGCCATGTAGCGCCCCATGCGCGGACCATCGGCAACGCCGCGTTGGGAAAGCGGGCGCGCGTGATCGCCGATGTCAGGATCATCCCAGGCCGATTTTCCATGGCGCAGCAGATAAAGTTTGAGCATCAGACAACCTGTCATGCTGATTTGCGTAGGGCAAGATGATCCGTGGCGCCGATCACCGGACATCAAAACGGCTGCTCCGATCATCACCGGAACAGCCGCCAAACTCTCAAGCCGCCATCTTCACGACGGACGCAAAATCAGTAGCAGTTGCTGCGATATTTGTGGCAGGCCCAACGCTTGCCGTTATCGCACTTGCGCGCCCAGCGGCGGCAGACCTTGCCATTGTGCCCGACGCGATGACTTTTGTTGTTTTCAGCCTGAACAGCTTTGCCGATCAGGAGGGCTGCCGCTGCCGCAACACCGATAGCCACTGCTGCTGCGGTCCCATTGCCTTTGCGGTCGCCGGAATTACTGCGATGCTTGTTGTTCTTTTTGTCATGGCGACCGCCACGATCACCACCGCGTTGGCCGTCACCACGGTGTTGGGCGAGCCGCAGCAAGGGCTCCTGAGCGGCCTGCGTATCAACGCCAGCGGGAACGCGCATAGAGACGGCATCGACGGACTGCGTCGCAGCCGCTCTTTCGAGGGTATCGACAGGATCTGCATTTGCCACCGGCGAAGGCAACGCAAACACGAGACCGCAACCGATAGCGGCGAGCGCGCTAAGCAAACGAACGCGCAAGACAGTCAGACTTTTCATTGTTTTCATTTGTGTCTTTCTCCGGGACCGTAAGTACTGAGTCCATCCCCAAATTCCCATGCCACCCGCATGGCGAAAAGATGTCGCGGCAGGCACGAAAACAGCGACATAACCGCGTTCCGGTGGCGAAAGCCGTCAGCCGAATTCACCGCGATTGCCTTTGCCGGAACCCGCGCTGCCGCCCGCGAACCGCACAGCTTCTTCGGCTGCGCGCACAATGGCTTTGGCTTTGTTGATGCATTCCTGCTGTTCGTTTTCGGGCACGGAATCGTGCACGATCCCGGCCCCAGCCTGGACGTGCAGCATTCCATCCTTCACCAGGGCGGTGCGCAGGACGATGCAGGTGTCCATGTTACCGTCGGCCGAGAAGTACCCGACGCATCCGGCATAAGGCCCCCGCTTGGATGCTTCGAGTTCATCGATGACTTCCATCGCGCGAACCTTCGGTGCGCCCGAAACCGTGCCAGCCGGGAAGCCCGCCATCAGTGCGTCGATTGCATCGTGACGCGCTTCATCCAATCGGCCAACCACATTCGAAACGATGTGCATGACGTGACTGTAGCGCTCGACAATAAACCGGTGCGTGACGGCGATGGTTCCCACCTCGGCCACGCGCCCCACATCGTTGCGCCCGAGGTCGAGCAGCATCAGGTGTTCGGCACACTCTTTCGGGTCTGAAAGCAGATCGGCTTCCAGCATCCGGTCTTCTTCCTCGTTAGCGCCCCGATGCCGCGTACCGGCGATCGGCCTGATCGTCACTTCGCCATCGCGCACCCGCACGAGAATCTCAGGACTGGAGCCAACGAGAGAAAAGCCTGCGAAATCCAGATGAAACAGGAACGGCGAAGGGTTTGTCCGCCGCAATGCGCGGTAGAGCGAGAACGACGACAGCGCAAACGGAGTCGAGAACCGCTGCGAAAGCACGACCTGGAAGATGTCGCCTGCAACGATGTAGTCCTTGGCCTTCGCCACCATCTCAAGAAAGCGCGCCGACTTCGTATTCGATTTAGGTGCAGGGGCCTTCAGCTTCCCCCCGCTCGACAGCGACCCATGCGGAAGGGGGCGGTCAAGCGCGGCAATGACGGACTTCAACCGCTTGCAAGCTGCCTTGTAAGCCCCCTCGGCCCTTAGTCGGGCATTGGACCGCACCGGTGTGACGAGAGTAACTTCGTCGCGAACCGTATCAAAGATCACCATCACCATCGGGCGGATCAGGATGGCATCGGGGACGCCAAGATCATCCGGCGGACAGTCAGGCAGCTCTTCGATCAAGCGAACCGTATCGTAGCCCATATAGCCGAACACACCCGCGGCCATGGGCGGAAGAACCTCAGGCAGATCGATCCGACTCTCATCGAGGAATTCCCTGAGCGCGGTTAGCGTGGGAGACGCCAGCGGTTTGAAAGCATCAGGCGTTTTTCCCGGCTGCCGGTTCAGTTCCGCGCGCTCACCATGCGCCCGCCACACGACATCTGGATCGAGCCCGATGATGGAATAGCGCCCGCGCTGGGCCCCGCCTTCCACCGACTCGAGCAGGAAGTTCATTCGACCGGGTTCGGCCAACTTCAGGTAGGCCGACACAGGCGTTTCGAGATCCGCGACCAAACGGGTGTAGACAACCTGCGCCTCACCTTTTGCGTATCGTTTCGCGAACGCAGAGGCGGTCGGCTGCATTTCAGAGGGCGGCTGCCCCCGCTCGCGCGTGCTCACGATGTCAGACCTCAGGGAGTGCCGGTATCAGCACCGGTCAGCCGCCGCAACGCGGCCTGATTGATCGTCACGCCGAGCCTTTCCTGGAGACCGGCCAGATACTCACCGATCTGATCGGCTCGAAACTGCTGATGGAGTTCCCCGGACAGGGCGGTTTTTTGCTCCGGCGTCATAACGGGCGCGCCCTTGATCTCATCGATCCGGAAAACGGTGCGCGACTTCCCATCGGCCGTTTCTGCTGAACTTGCGCTACCGGACGGCAGTACAAACGCCTGGCTGATCGCGCCCTGCGTCAAGCCTGGAGGGATCGTTGTACGCGTGACAGCAGGTGTCGTTTCGACCTTGCCGCCGGCACTTTCAGCAATCACCGCGATGTCTTCGCCAGCCTTCAAGCGATCCACATACTTTGCAGCCGCCTCCGAAAGCATCTTGCGAGTTTCGCGATCTATCCATGAAGCCTTGACGTCATCCTTGACGCTCTCGAACGGCTTCTGCGCCGGAGGCTTCGTACCAAGAACATCGACCCAGGCAAATCCGCCGTCAGACAGCGGCACGGGCTCGGCTTCGACACCGATCTGTCCCGTGAAACCAGCGGCAATGACCGCTGCGGCATCAGGAATATCGAGCGCCACCACACTGTCGAGCGTCATATTGCTCCGGTCCACCTCGGGGATATCGAAGAACGGCAGCTTCAACGTCGCAGCGATGTCCTTCAACGGCCGCGCACCCGCTCTGCCGTCATCGACCTCGTTATAAAAACTCTGGATCTCAGCCGAAGCCCACTCACGCTCAAGCGATTCACGGACTTTATCCTTCACCTCTTCGAAGGTGCTTTCCTTGCCGGGCTGAATTTCGCTCACGCGCAATAGAACGGTCGTGAACTTGCCCTTGATGACCTCCGAAACCGCGTCCTTTTCCAAGGCGAAGGCGGCATTCGCAATGTCCTTGTCGATCATCTGGGATTTTTCGAGCAGCCCAAGCTTGATGTCTGTCTCGGACGCACCTGCCCCCTTTGCAGCTTCAACGAACGACTGCCCGCCATCGATTGCCGTCTTGGCAGCCTGTGCGCTTGCTGCATCGCTAAACGGGATCTGTTCGATCTGCCGTTTCTCAAGCACATCGAAGGTATGCTTCGTTTGTTCGTAAGCCGCTTTGACCTGATCATCGGTAATGGGCGCCTGCTTCATCACCACATCCAACGGAAGTGTCAGTACCGCCAGATGGCGCACGGTCGGCGTCATGAAATCCGATTTGTAAGTATCGTAGAATTTCTTGAGCGTCTCTTCGTCCGGATCATCGACCTTCGCGACTTTCTCCGCATCGATCGTGAAGTGAGACATTACGCGGGTTTCTTCGCGCCACTCATGCATCTTGTTGACGACGAGTTCGGGAACAACCACGCCCCGCAGGAACGCCGACGTAAGCTGCTGGCGCAACTCATCGCTGCGCCTAAGCTCGAGTAGGCGTCCCTCCGAAAAGCCCATCTGCCGCAACATGCCATCGAGCTGCACACGCGAGAATTTACCATCCGCGCCCTGGAACATCGGATCATTCTTGAGACCCTCGGCAAGCTCTTCGTCCGACAATCCGAGATTGAGTTCTTCAGCGTGTTTTTCGACAGCAGTCGAACCGATCATCCGCGACAACACCCGGTTGTCCAGACCCACCGCGCGAGCCTGATCATAGGTGATGCGCTGACCTGCCCGCTGTGAGATCGCGTTCAGCTCATCCTGGAACGCCTGCTGGAAATCTTGTTCCGAGATATCGCTGCCGCCGACGCTTGCCAGCACACCACGGCCATACCCAGTCACCATGTCGCCGATGCCCCAGACAGCAAAGCTGAGGATCAGCAGCGAGATCAGAATAAAAGCCACCCAGCCGGAGGCCCAGCGACGCAGTGCATAAAGCATTATCGGTCGTCTTCCTAATGACAGGCGCTCAAGACCCGGTCGAAGGCTCTCCGAAATCCGAATAAACGGGCTCTAAGGCGAGCAGCAAGGGCACAATGGCCCTCCAACCAGGCCAAGGCAGCCGCCTTGCGTTGAGGATTGTTGGCATTCCCACGCCCACGGCGTGTCTCAGCCGTGATATGAAGCGCAGCCCGCCCCGGAAAGCAAGGCCGGCCACGCAACTGTGTCCCGTCCAACGGGCAAAAACTTCGCATGCCATCGATCATTAAGACGCCGAGCAGAGGTAGAAATGACGCCAAATGACGCCGATCCCGCCGCTTCAACAGGTTCCCAGGGCGCAAAACCAGCGATTCGCCCGCTGGTCGCGGGAAACTGGAAAATGAACGGTCTGCAGGAGGCCCTCGCCGAAGCCCTCGCCGTAAAAGAAGCGATTGTCACAAACCAACCGGCTGCTGACGTCATGATCTGCCCGCCCGCGACACTCCTGATGGTCCTTGCTGAATTGACCAAAGGCGGCCTCTCGCTCGGCGGCCAGGACTGCCATGCCGCGAAATCGGGTGCACATACCGGCGACCTGTCAGCCGAAATGTTGCGTGATGCTGGCGCCACTGCTGTCATTGTCGGCCACTCGGAACGCCGCGCCGATCACGGCGAGACAGATGCCATTGTTCGCGCCAAGGCCGAAGCGGCACACCGCGCGGGCCTGATCGCAATCGTTTGTGTTGGTGAAACAGAGGGACAACGCCGCGCTGGCCAGACCCTTAAAGTTATCGCCCGCCAGGTCGCGAATTCGCTTCCCGATGGTGCAACGGCCGAAAATTCCGTTCTGGCTTACGAGCCCGTCTGGGCCATTGGCACCGGCCTGACACCGACGGTATCGGATGTCGCCGACGTCCACACTGCGATCCGCGGTTATGCCACCGAACGAATTGGCCCGTCTGCTGCCGCCATTCGCCTCCTTTATGGTGGCTCGGTCAAAGCTACGAATGCCGCGGAACTGATGGCAGCGGAAAACGTCAACGGCGCGTTGGTCGGCGGTGCAAGCTTAAAGGCGCCGGACTTCCTCGGAATCATCAAAGTCTACGGCTCCTGAACGCCAATCGGGCGATAAGGCGGGCCATCCTGTTGCACCATGGCGTGCAACCAGTCTGAATTGCGTGCGGCCCGCATGCCGCACGCATCAATCCGATCGCAGCAATCGTCAGGCGACCTGTTTACGCGCAGCCCAAGGATGAGGTATCGCCTATTGTCGTTACATTTTCACCGCCGCATTGATCAACCCGCGACCCGGATACTGCCCGCAGATGCTTCCGACCTCAGCGCCAGTGACGCCTAAAGCGCCCGCGGTTGCCGTTCGTGCGCGAATTATGCGCAGCATATGCCTCTGTGCCGCCAGCATGACATTGACTGCGGCGGCAGCACTCCAGGCTTCTGCTGGCGCACCCGGTATCGAAGCGTGTCGCTCCCTGGAAGCGGAAAAAGGCCAATTGGCCGCCGTGGGCGTCCCCGCCGACATGGCAAATGGCCCCGAATGGGCAAAAGCCAACCTCCCAGCCGACCGCATACAGAAGATCCTCCGCTATATTTTCGTTGATGAGCAGGTGCGCTTCCGCTGTGCTGAAGTTTTTGCGGCAGCTGCCGTTATCAAAGAAGAAATGGAAGCCCGCCGAATCGCCAAGGAGGCTCTCGAAGCCCGCCTTGCATGGGAGGCGCGTCAGGCTGAAATGTTGAAGAATATCCCGCCGCCAGAGCGCAACCCGGAGCCCCGCACAGTCACGGCCACGAAATCACCGGCACGCTCAAGCAGCGGCATTCCTCCGTTACCTGAGCGAATGACCCGTTGATTGCCATCAGCAACTTTGATTTACCTGTGCATCAGACGGACGCAATTACACGGGCCAGATTTTGAAAGACCTGATTTGCGCGGGCCCGGTTTGTGAGGCCTGACCTAAAAGAACTTGCGCTAGAATTGGACCGTTCTGTCTGCATCATTGCTGCTGCGTTGAATGGACCCCAAGCGAAGGGCTGGCAGCGAAACACTGACTGGTGTATCAGAACCACTCATCTCGCCCACCAGACCGCCAAACGGAGCCGAAAGCCACACCATGGAGACCGTTCTTCTAGTCGTCCACCTCATGATCGCCGTCGCATTGGTGGCAACCGTCCTTTTGCAGAAATCCGAAGGTGGCGGGCTCGGCATCGGCGGTAGCGGAGGCGGTGGTGGCGGCTTCCTGACCGGCCGCGGAACGGCAAACCTTCTAACACGCACGACAGCAGTCTTGGCGGCGTGTTTCTTCCTGACCAGCATTTCGCTCACCATTCTCGCAGAGCGCGGCGCCCGTGAAGGCTCAATCTTTGATGCCTCAGGAACTCAGCCCGCAACGTCAGGCCCCGCCACCCCGGGTGCAGCTGACGGCTCAGCGACCGATCCAGCGAAAGAAGACACCTCTAGTGGTGGCGGTCTCCTTGACTCGCTGAAAAAAGGCCGCGCGCCTCTCCAATAATCTGATGATTGGAATGGGCGGCCCTGTGCCGCCCAACTTCGCACCCACGCCGCAAGATGATTGCATTGGCGTGAACCTCAACTGTGTGCCGTCCGCCTCACTCCGTTAGCCGAATTAACGACCGGCGCGCCCATCCAGCCCCCATTCTTCCTGGAACACCCTTCCGGGTGCTGAAAACAGGGGGTTTTCTCAACCCGGCAACCGATCCCCTTGATCGCGCTGGCCCCTCCGGTGGTCAACGTCATGGTGGATGTGGCCATTTTGCCGCTTCGAATCGTGGCCAATCCATGCAAAACCCAAAGCCCATGCAACGGTACATCTTCATTACCGGCGGCGTGGTCTCCTCACTTGGAAAAGGCCTCGCATCGGCCGCTCTGGGAGCGCTTCTCCAGGCCCGCGGATATTCCGTGCGCCTGCGCAAGCTCGACCCTTACCTCAACGTCGATCCGGGCACCATGAGCCCGTATCAGCACGGCGAAGTCTTCGTCACCGACGATGGCGCCGAGACCGACCTGGATCTGGGCCATTACGAGCGCTTCACCGGCGTTCCGGCCAAGAAGTCGGACAACATCACGACCGGCCGCGTCTATCAGGACATCCTGACCAAGGAGCGCCGTGGCGATTACCTGGGGGGCACCGTCCAGGTCATCCCCCACGTCACCGACGCCATCAAGGAATTCGTGGTCTCCGGCAACGAAGGCATCGACTTCGTTCTGGTCGAGATTGGCGGAACGGTCGGCGACATCGAAGCGCTCCCCTTCTTCGAGGCGATCCGTCAGCTTGGCAACGAGCTGCCGCGCGGCAGCTCGATATTCATCCATCTGACGCTGCTGCCGTTCATCCCATCGGCAGGCGAACTCAAGACCAAGCCGACGCAGCACTCCGTCAAGGAACTGCGCTCCATCGGTATCCAGCCGGATATCCTGATGTGCCGTGCCGACCGGCAGATCCCGCAGGCCGAACGCCGCAAGATCGCACTGTTCTGTAACGTGCGCGAGGAAGCCGTCATCCAGGCGCTCGACGTCTCATCGATCTACGACGTGCCACTCGCCTACCATAACGAGGGCCTCGATACGCAGGTCCTCGACGCCTTCCAGATCGATGATGCGCCAGCCCCCGACCACACGCGCTGGCAGAAGATCTCTCAGGCCAACGCCAATCCCGAGGGCGAAGTCACAATCGCAATCGTCGGGAAGTACACCGGCCTCAAGGACGCCTACAAATCGTTGACCGAGGCACTCGTGCACGGCGGATTTGCCAATTCCGTGCGTGTCAAACTCGAATGGATCGAGGCCGAAGTCTTCGAGCGCGAAGACCCAGCCCCCTACCTCGAAGGCGTCAACGGCATTCTGGTGCCCGGCGGCTTTGGAGAGCGCGGGGCTGAGGGCAAGATATTGGCCGCACGCTTTGCCCGCACCCGCAACGTACCGTATTTCGGCATCTGCTTCGGTATGCAGATGGCAACGATCGAAGTCGCACGCGCTGCTGGAATCGAAGATGCCGCCTCGACCGAATTCGGCGAAGCAGCCCAACCCGTCGTCGGACTTATGACGGAATGGATGCAGGGCAACGAATTGGAAAAACGCCGCGCCAACGGCGATCTGGGCGGCACCATGCGTCTTGGCGCATTTGCGGCCTCACTGGCACCGGGCAGCCGCGTCGCCGACATCTATGGCTCGACATCTATCTCCGAACGCCATCGCCACCGCTACGAAGTCAACATGCGCTACCGTGAGCGATTAGAGGCATTCGGTCTGAATTTCTCCGGCGTCTCGCCCGATGGTTTGCTGCCGGAAATCGTTGAGATCCCGAACCACCCCTGGTTCATAGGCGTCCAGTTCCACCCGGAATTGAAGTCGCGCCCATTCGAGCCCCATCCTCTGTTTTCAAGCTTCATTGCAGCCGCCGTCGAACAAAGCCGGTTGGTCTGACCCAGGCCCCTCCGGCGAAATCTCACGCCGGCTCAGAGCAACCGAACGAATAAAAAAGGGCGCAGCCATTGGCTGCGCCCTTTTTTCGATCGTCATATCAGCAGGTTTCTCATCATGGAGGCTTACGGGATCATGCCCGAGCCCATCCGCCGTTTTTCTGGCGGTATTTTTACTTCGACCCGACGTTAGCGGGAATAATTCGTCAGGCCCCAGCCGGCACCGTATTGGGCCGTCTGAACCTTCTTGCCAGCTGGCTTGGCCTGGGAGGCCATTTTCGGCTTGCTCGCCGACGACTTGGCATACGTCTTCTTCTTAGACTTTGACGCGTACTTTTTCTTGCTGCTGCCCTTCTTGGCATACCGCTTCTTGCCAACCGAACGACCCTTCGCGTTGACGCACTTGTGGAAGCGCACGCGCGGACCGTTGTCGATGTGAATGTGGCTCATGCCGCACGAGTAAGTGCCGACCCCACCGGAGTGGTTAGCTTTCAGCCAGGCAACGACCTGACGGTACTTGCCCTTTGGTGCGTGAAAATCGACCGCACGGCAGGAGGCATGATAGCTGCGCTTGCCGCTGCCGGCGATGCGGGCGCCGGGCCGATGCGCCGACACGATCCGGACCGGGCCGAATTTCGAGCGGATCTGCGACAGCTTGGTTTTAAGTGCGGCAGGCAGACATCCTGCAGCGGCTGCAGGCGTTGTATCGATGGCCGTAAACAATCCGGCGAAAATCATCAGCGCAGCCAAAAGGCGCGCAGTACTCAACAGTCGTGACATTTCATGGAACTCCGTTCGTTGAACCTGCTGGGCGCAACGGTCTTCCCCCGTAGGCGCAGCAGCCGCAGTCGGGGGCGAATAGGGCACAATCGTGGTTTTGGCTTATGGGGGTGACAAAATGTGCCTATTGCTCAATGCAGTAGGAAGGGGAGTTGAAGTGCCGCACGAGTAGCATAGTGCAGCCGCGCAAAAGCAGCCCCGGATCGGTGAAGAAAATCCGTAGGCGTCCCGATTTTCCCTTTTGAGCGAAGGCTCAAGCGTCGCGGGGTCGGCCAGGCGCCGACGCCGAAACCGCAAGCCGGTTCCATTTCTATCTATGCGGAAAATGCAATGGACATCATTCAGCTATGCGCATGCTGCATGGCAGACAAGCGTCCTATGCCGAGCCGACTCTGCCAATTACTCATCCGAGCGAACAAAATCCGGTGCGACGTGGGGTTCCAGAAGCAAACTGATTTCCATCACGAACTTCCGTTTGATGGCACGCGCGAAATCGCCATAGCCCTGGGCAGGAAGTAAAAACGCCCCGCGCCCGCCGATCACGTGTTCCCGGTACCATTGATCGAGAGTGGTCATATCCGTGTCTGGCCCGATCGGTCGCAACAAACCATAACCGGGAGCGCGATAAGCACCCGCCCCGACCGTATCGTTCTCGCCCGGCACCAGTATCGGATTTCCATTGATGGTGACGCCGCGCGATATCAAGTCATTGCGCGACGTATCGATCTCACCGGCATGATTGCAATTGTCGATCCCGTCGCTGGATACATCCAGCATAATCTGACGCGCGGGCTTCGGCATTGACGTAAGAACACTCTCCTGCACGACGCGGAACATGCGGCCCATGCACGTGAATTCCCCGCCCTGTTGCGGCACCCGGCGGACCACATTTGCTACCGCCAACGCATCTGATTTGCTGCCTATCCACGTCCACGGCAACAGCACCTTGGTTTTGTCCGACCAAGCGAGCATCGTAAAAAGAATGCCGCCGCCAGCCCCGCCGGTAATAGCTGAAATCACATCCGGATCCTCAAGGGCCTGGGCAATCCCCTCCATCTGCAACAGATAGCGTTCCTCATCGACAGACTGTGAGACGTCGATGGAAATAATGAGGGCTGTATCGGCGACACTTCCGCGGCTGCCAGCCTCGCCGCTGGTGTAAGAGGGCACGTCTTCAGCACGCGCTTGAAGTGAGCCATAAACTGCGGAAAAAGCCGCGACCAAGGCAATGGCTGCTAAGCCCCGTGCAACCAGTCCCAGCCAGACGGCCAATGCGGAATAGCATCGAGTCATGTCTGCCGAAATCCCGCCTGCCTTAGTGATATGTGGAAGACACATGACCGGATGTTGAAGAACCATACCTTGCCCTGACACGATCGCCGCTCGGCTGCTAGAGTATTGGCAGTATGCCAAGTTACAAGGGCCGCGTTCCTCGAAACTCAGAGCGCAGCCTGTTCAAAAGGGTCCCACGATGAACGACATGAGCGAAAACCCACGGCCGAATGCCATCGTTTCGGTGGGCAACGTCTCGTTTGCGAATGATGCCCCCATTGCTGTTTTCGCGGGCCCCTGCCAGATGGAATCGCGCGAGCATGCCTTGGAAATGGCCTCTGCCCTAAAGGAAATAGCGGAACGGCTGAACCTGGGGTTCGTTTACAAGACATCGTTTGACAAGGCCAACCGCACGTCGCTGACCGGCAAGCGCGGCCTGGGGCTGGACGCAGCCCTACCGGTGTTCGCCGAAATTCGCGAAACGCTGGGGCTCCCGGTTGTGACCGATGTTCACGAAGCCGGTCAGTGCGAGAAACTGGCAGACGTCGTCGATGTGCTTCAGATCCCGGCGTTCTTGTGCCGCCAAACCGACCTGCTCGTAGCCGCAGCAAAAACCGGGCGCGTCATCAAGATCAAAAAGGGTCAGTTCCTGGCGCCTTGGGACATGAAAAACGTCGTGCAGAAGGTCCTGGGCTCCGGCAATCCGAATATCCTGCTGACCGAACGCGGCGCATCATTCGGCTACAACACCCTTGTCACAGACATGCGCGGACTGCCGATCATGGCCGAAACGGGCTGCCCCGTGATTTTCGATGCGACGCATTCGGTCCAGCAGCCGGGCGGGCAGGGGACGTCATCGGGCGGAGACCGTCGCTTCGTTCCCGTGCTGGCGCGCGCCGCCGTCGCGGTCGGCATTGCCGGGTTGTTCATCGAAACCCATCAGGACCCCGACAACGCACCATCGGATGGACCCAACATGGTGCCGCTCGAAAAGTTTGAAGATTTGATGCGGCAACTCCAGGCGATCGATCGCGTCGTCAAGCAACCCGGGCATTCGTGAGGCGCTGGGATCGCGCCGCACATCCAGCCTCCAAGGCCGCAAAAAAGGGGCAGTTCCCCGCCCCTTCAATCCCCAAAGCACATGATTGCTATTCGCTACCCGCCGCGAGTCCTGGCCCAGCAGGCAACCCAACAAAGGCTCAGTTGCTAGCCAACGTAATGCAGCCGCCCGAATGGCACATTGGTCCGGCGCTGTAACTTGCGGCATTCAGCGCTGCAAATGTCATGGTCGTCATCACAAGTCCCACGGCACCCAAAAAAGCAAGATGGCCTAGCGCGGTGCAAAAGCGTTCGAATATCATCAGCTTAATCCTTGGTTCCTCGAAAAATCCCTGTCCCGATGGCAATCAACGTCGTCTTCTCGCGAGACGATCGTCAAAGCCAACGCATTCACTCTGAGTCAACTAAGGTTAATCACACGTTAATCTTATCAGATTCTCAACGAATCTTACCGCCGCCAGACAAACTCTTCGAGACGCCCCCTCAAAACCGGTTTCCAGCCTATTTGAACCGATTATCGATGTGCTGCGCCCCCAGCACACCGTGATCCACGCTTCACCGCCCGGCGTTAACATACAAAGGCAAACTACGAACTGAGCGAAGGGCGTGCCAATTGAAAATAGCAGTGATTGGCTCTGGCATATCCGGGCTGTCGGCAGCCTGGCTTCTCGCGCGCGATCATGACGTCACGCTGCATGAGAAGAACGCTCGCATTGGCGGCCATTCGAACACGGTCATCGCAAACGAAATCCGTTCCGGCGAGACGACCGTGGACGTACCGGTAGACACCGGCTTCATCGTCTACAATACGGCCTGCTACCCCAACCTCATTGCCTTGTTCGAACATCTGGGCGTTCCAACTGCGCCAACTCAAATGAGTTTCTCCGTCTCGCTCGATGACGGCCGATTTGAATACTCAGGCAATGGGCTTGCCGGACTATTCGGCCAGAAGCGCAACATATTCAGCCCCCGCCACTGGATCATGACCCGCGATATCCTACGGTTCTTCAAAGAGGCAGGCGGGCTCGACCCCGCGAACCATGATCCCGAGCAATCGCTCGGCGACTGGCTGAAACATCGCGGGTATTCTCAAACGTTTATCGAGCGCCACATCCTGCCAATGGCAGCCGCGATCTGGTCGGCGCCAGCGGGAGAAATGCTACGCTTTCCGGTAGCCGCGTTTGCTCGTTTCTTTGCCAATCATGGACTGCTGCAGGTCGACAATCGTCCGGCATGGAGGACGGTTCGCGGGGGTAGCCGCGAATACGTCGCGCGCATTCTTGAAAACTGCTCGGCAAATATCGTGTCGGGCGACCCGGTGATGTCCGTGACGCGTTCTGCGTCGGGAGCCGTCGTCACCTTGCAAAGCGGACAGACCCAAACCTACGATCATTGCGTGCTTGCCTGCCACGCCGACGAGGCCCTGAAACTCATTGCCGAGCCAACCCGGCAGGAGGAAGAGCTCCTATCTCAGTTTACCTACTCGTCCAATGAAGCCTGGCTCCACACCGATGAAACCTTCATGCCCAAACGCCGAAATTTATGGACGAGTTGGAATTATCTCGGAGATGGACGCGCCGACGCGCTTGCTGTCACATATTGGATGAACCTGTTGCAGCCGCTGAATTCCAAGAAGAACTATTTCGTGACACTGAACCCGCATAAGCCTGTTGCCGAAAACACTGTCGTTACGCGGATTGCCTATGAGCACCCATTGTTCAACGCAGCCGCCATGAGAGCGCAGCGTGATCTCTGGTCGCTTCAAGGCAAAGACAGGCTTTGGTTCGCTGGCAGTTATTTTGGATACGGTTTCCACGAAGACGGACTGCAGTCAGGCTTGGCCGTCGCCGAGGACCTCGGCGGTCGTGCCCGCCCCTGGAACGTTGATGGCGCGCGCGACCGCATACTCTCTCCTGAAGCACGCCAATCCCTCGGCCATAGCCGGATTGCCGCGCAATGAAGACCGAAGCCGGTGCCCTGGACGGCAATACTCTGTATCGCGGCGACGTCGTTCATAGACGCCTCCGCCCCCGCGCCCACGGCCTCAAATACCGCGTCTTTTCGCTGCTCCTCGATCTCGACCAGATCGAAGTCACGGCACAGCGTTTGCGCTGGTTTTCATACAACCGCTGGAACCTCATTTCATTCTACGACGCCGATCATTTGGCTGGTGAGCCAGCACCGCTGGCCGCGAGAACGCGCGAGGCCCTGAAAGAACTCGGGCTCGACATCGACGGCGGGCGCATCCTGCTTTTGTCCTACCCTCGCGTGTTGGGCTACGTGTTCAATCCTTTGAGCGTCTTCTTCGCCTATGACCGCAACGGCGAACTCCTGGCGCTGATCTACGAGGTCAACAACACCTTCCGCGAGCGCACGATCTACATCCTCGAAGCAGGCGAGGCCAAGGGCGGCGTCTACGCGCAGTCCTGCGATAAATCTATGTTTGTCTCGCCTTTCGCACCAGCGTCCGGCCGCTACGGTTTTCGCATAACCGACCCGCTCGCGCGGCACGAAGCTCACGCCGCGCACAAGCTCACAGTCGGCGTAAATTTCCGCGACGAACAAGGCCCGCTCATCCGCACCCACTTCCACGCCGACGCCCACCCGCTGACGGACGCCCACATTATCTCAGCCCTCTTCGCCATGCCGGTGATGACCGCAAAGGTCATGGCCGCAATCCATTGGGAGGCGCTGAAACTATGGTGGAAGGGCGTTCCGCTCGTCAAAGGACATGCCTCCAAACCCTACACCGTCCGGCATTCCGCAAGATTGAAACAAGGTTGAACCGCACCATGGAGCCGCAAATCTCCGACACTAAAACAGCCGGCGAAAACGGCCAGACCCTTACCCCTCCGACGCGACCGCCTTCGCTTGCCGCAGCACGCGATCAGGTTCTCCTTTCGACCGCGAAGAAGGCCCTGCGCAACCTCGAAGACGGACAACTCCGCATCACCATGCCGTCCGGTGTGAGCGCTGTGATCGGCGGCCCGGCGGAAACCGAAGCAGCATTCGAGCTCTATTCGCTCAACGTGATCTGGCGCGCCATGCGCCGCGGCACTCTTGGTTTCGCTGAAAGCTATATCGACGGCAGCCTTCACACTAACAATCTCGGTGAAGTCTTTCGCTTCTTCCTTCGCAATTTCGACAATCTGGACAGCGCCGGAAAGGGCTGGTTCAAGGCGCGCCTGCCCGATCGCCTGGCCCACCGCATGCGCGCGAACACCCGCCAAGGCAGCCGCCGCAACATTGCTGAACACTACGATTTGGGTAACGCCTTTTACGCCGAATGGCTCGATCCGGGAATGGCCTATTCCAGCGCACTCTTCCAGAACGCCGACCTTGATCTGGAAGCAGCACAAGCCGCGAAAAACGCAGCAGTCCTAAAAGCCCTCGACATCAAACCGGGCCACAAGGTTTTGGAGATCGGATGCGGCTGGGGCGGGCTTGCCGAATTGATGGTCGTAGCCGGCGCTGATGTAACCGGCCTTACGCTTTCCAAAGAGCAGCTTACCTTTGCCCGCAAGAGGCTTGCCCCCAGGCATGGCTCAAATACCGGAGGGGGCTCCGCCGAAATCCGGTTCCAGGACTACCGCGACGTCCAGGGCAAATTCGACCGGATCGTCTCGGTCGAAATGATCGAGGCCGTGGGCGAAAGTCACTGGCCGGCATACTTCGAGAAAATATCTAAGTCCCTGAAGCCTGACGGCCGCGCCGTTTTGCAGGCCATCACAATCAGCGAAGATTGCTTTGAGACTTACCGCCGTCACCCTGATTTCATTCAGCGCTATATCTTCCCCGGCGGCATGTTGCCGACGATAGAGATCATGCAAGGACAAGCCCGCCGGCAAGACATGAAATTTCACGAAGAGATCCGGTTCGGGCGCGATTACGCCGAAACACTCCGCATCTGGAAAGACCGCTTCAATGCCGCCTGGCCGCGCATCGAAAAGCTCGGCTTCGATGAGCGCTTCAAACGCATGTGGAACTACTACCTGACCTATTGTGAAATCGGATTTGACGACGGATTAATCGATGTCGGGATCTACACAATGGACAAGCGCTGAAGTGCCATTCCGATCACCACGGGAAACGGTAACGAGACCTGCGGCCAGTTACACTCATCGGCCGCCAACCCTCAGCCCCGGCCGCCTTTGTAA
>CAYGRH010000003.1:31593-37536 GCA_964352165.1 uncultured Hyphomicrobiaceae bacterium
CCGCGCCAACGGGAACCAAAGCCAGTTCGGCATGGTGCGCGCAAACTTGAGCCCCCACACGAGCTGCCAGGGGAACGCGATTTCAAACCGCTTCTTGTCGAGTCCGGCAATAATACGCCGCGCCGCCTCATCAGCTTTCATGATGTAGGGCATCGGGAAGTCATTGTTGGACGTCATAGGCGTTTCGACAAACCCGGGACTGACGATGCTGACCAGTATGCCGCGCTGGCCCAACTCAAGATGAAGCGTCTCGGCCAGCGAAAGCAGCGCAGCCTTGCTCGGTGAATACGCCGACGAATTCGGCAGGCCGCGATAAGCCGCAACGGAACCCACAAGCGCAATATGCCCGGAATGCCGCTCAAGCATCGATGGAAGTACGGCTTCAATCGAGCGTGCCGCGCCATTGTGATTGACGTCCATCGCCTGGGCACACTTGGAAGCATCGAATTCAACAGCGGGGAACTGATACCAAAGACCAGCGCAGTAGATCATCAAATCGACAGGCCCAAGCTGCGACCGGATCATTTCCTCGGTCGCATCGACGGCTGATTTGTCCAGCACATCAAGCACGAACGGTGTGATGTTGGGCGACAATGCCGCGAGTTCGGCAAGCTCATCTTTTGATCGTGCCGAGACCGCGACTGCCCCACCGCGCCGGGCAATCTGCAGCGCAAGCTCCCGGCCGATACCGGAACTCGCCCCGATGATCCATGTGCAGCCCCATGTGGCCGGTGGGTTCATCGCGCTGAATTACATCCCGGTCAGTGGTTGGACCATGCGTGCCAGCACGCCCTTGAAGCGGGCACGGCCCTCGCTGGCAATCAAGCAGATGCAACCCGTTTGCGGATGCGACACCGGCGAGTGCTCCACCTCGTCGTCGAGATCCGCAACGTCGCCAACGCCGAATTCTCCGAATTCATCCCGGTAGGACCCATCCAGAAGCAACGTCAACTCCGAACCGCTGTGGCCGTGCTCCGGCATCACCCGGCCCGGCCCGACCTTGAGCAGGCGCAGGTCGCCGCCGGATTCGCCCGAAAGCGGCAACGGATAGTGCCAAACGCCAAACCCCAGCCGCTTCCACGGAATATCCGACAGATCCAAACCGACAAGCCGTCCCAATGGCCCGGGCAATCCTGCACGAACCTCGCCATCGGAATTATCGGAGCGATCAGAACCTTCCATGACCGATAACGATGCAGCGATCCCACCGTGGGAGGCACGCTGGACTGAGGAACCCTCAAGGCCCTGCAAGATCACGCCGCCGAGCAGTTCCATTTCCCGCACTTCATGCTGACAGCGCGGGCACATCGCCAAATGCGTAGCCACGACAGCGCTAAGCGCCTCCGGCAGCGCCCCTGCCGCATAGCTCAGCAGCGTCGCGTCATCGGGATGATGATGAATTTTCATTCTATTTGAGTTCCTCAACCGATTCCCGGATCTTCTGGTACGCAAGCCGCATCCGTGATTTTACGGTCCCCAGCGGAAGATCCAGTTGTTCGGCAATCTCGCTGTGCGAAAAGCCTTCGATAAACGACAAAGTCACAACTTGTTGCTGATCTGCCGGCAACTGCTGCAACGCGGCGCGAACGCACGCACTGCGCTCGCGCTCTGACACTGCCTCGTCGGGAGGCGTTTCGTTGGATTCTTCCTCGTCACGACCCTCTGGCAGTTCCTGCCACGGAACCTCCCTACGTAGCCGGTCGATGCGCAGATTGCGCGCGATGGTAAAAATCCAGGTTGTCGCACTTCCCTTGTCGCAGGAATACAGCCCAGCCTTGCGCCAGACCGTAAGGAGTGTCTCCTGCGCCAGCTCCTCTGCCGTGTTGGCATCCGCCCCGCGCCGCATCATGTAGGATTTGACGCGCGGCGCGAACGTCGCAAATAACGTCGCAAAGGCCTCTGCATCCCGGTCATCGGCCACGCGCTGAAGAAGGTCAGCCATCATCACAACACTCATGATAGGCGGCAAATGCGACGCTGCACTGCCTTGAACCATCTCAACCATACCTGAGCCTCGTGTCCGTTGTCAGTATGTTCTCGGGCGTGTCAAACCCGAATAAATCGAAGCTTTAGAAAGGCACCAGCGCGTCGAATCCCGCCTAGGGCCAGACTAGCAATCAAGGCCATACGTAGCTCCGAACTCGCCCTACCAATCCGCCTCCGGTCCTAACTACACGTGTGTCTACGGTTCTCAACGCATTCAGATCATGCAGTTCTAGCAGTTCGCGCTCAGTAGCTTTGCTGTTTGGGCTCAACTTCCACGTTATCCGGCCCCAAGGACCACGAAATGCCCCACATCACGCTTCTCGATGTTGCTGTTGTTCTGGCAGCAATGGCCATTGCCGCACCATTGGCACGCTGGCTCGGCATTGGCACGGTGCTGGGCTACCTACTGGCCGGCATGGCGATTGGACCGCCCGGCTTCCGCCTCGCCTTCGGCACCAGCCACGAAGCTGAAGCGATCCTCCATCTCGCCGAATTCGGCGTCGTCTTCCTGCTGTTCCTTATCGGATTGGAATTGCGGCCGAAACGGCTGTGGGCAATGCGAAGCGCCATTCTTGGCTTTGGCTCATCGCAAGTGCTGGTGTCAGCGCTACTGCTGACATCCATCGGCTTTGTGCTTGGCCTGCCTCTCCTGCCGTCCCTCTTCATCGGATTGGCCCTTGCCCTTTCATCGACCGCCTTCGCGCTCCAGATCCTTGAAGAGAATGGAGAATTGCAGGCGCGCCACGGCCGCCTCGGTTTTGCGACCCTGTTGTTCCAGGACTTGGCCGCCATCCCGCTGATCGCCCTGGCCCCGATGTTCGCAGTCGCGGCTGCCAACGAAGCAACGTCGATGGATCCGATGGCCGCGCTGAAGGCCGTTGCCGTCATCGCTGCTGTCATCGTGGTTGGTCATCTCCTGGTGGGACGCGCGTTGGAACTGATCGCGCGAACCAAGGTCAAAGAGGCGATGACCGCAGCAGCGCTCGTCACAGTCGTAGGTGCTGCCGTCGTCATGCAATCCGCCGGGCTATCGGCCTCGCTTGGCGCCTTTATCGCTGGGGCGCTTCTGGCCGAATCCAGTTACCGCCACCAACTTGAAGCCGACATTCAACCCTTTGAGGGTTTATTGTTGGGGCTGTTCTTCACTGCTATCGGGATGTCCCTCAACCTCGGGCTGTTGATTGAACGCCCCGCGTTCATCCTGGCCTTGGCGGTAGCCCTCGTCGCCATAAAAACGCTTGTGCTTTATGCCCTAGCCCGACTGCAGGGCCTACCCTCCGGCCCCTCGGCCCGATTGGGCCTATCGCTCAGCCAGGGCGGCGAATTTGCCTTCGTCTTGTTCACCGCGGGGCTGGGCGCGGGCGTCATGGGCCGGGAAACTTCCGAACTCCTGATCGTCGTCGTGACTTTGTCAATGGCCATGACGCCACTCCTATTGATGGCACAAAGCGCCCTTTGGCCACCTGCCGGTACTGTCGAACAGCGCGCGGACGACATGCCGGATGCCGAGCAGCACGTGATCATTGCAGGCTTTGGCCGCTACGGTCAGATCACCGCGCGCATTCTCAGGGCAAAGAACATTCCGTTCACAGCCCTTGATATCTCGGCCGAACAGATCGCGTTCGTCGAGCGCTTTGGTTCAAAGGCGTTCTTCGGCGATGCCAGCCGGCCCGAAATTCTGGAGGCCGCCCAAACAGGCAAGGCGAACGCCTTCGTATTGGCCATCGACGATCCCGAAGCCTCAGTGCGAACCGCCGGGATCGTTCGCAGCAATTATCCAGGGCTGCCGATCTACGCCCGCGCCCGCAACCGAAACCACGCGCACCGCCTGTTGGATCTCGGCGTCGAGAACATTCACCGCGAAACCCTGCATTCCGCACTCCTGACGACACAAGACGTCCTGGAAGGGCTGGGACAGCCTTCGGATCGGGCCAGGCGCACCATCGCATTGTTCAAGGAACACGATCACCGCCGTCTGATGGACGACTACAAGGACTTCACCGACATGGAAAAACTACAGGCCAAGGCGCGCAACAACGCCGAAACCTTGTCAGCACTGTTCGCCGAAGACGAACGCGAGGAAGCAGCTGTTGCCAAAGCACGCGGCACTGGCTCAGCCCAATGACGCCAAGGCACGTCAAGCCGCAGCAATCTGAGAGGGTATCCACTTAAACCGCAGGTTTCCCGCCATCTTCGCGCGATCCGGCGTAGACGCATCGCGCCCGCACCGTTAAATGTGCCGACTTCACATGCTCAGCGCATGGGCTTTGACCTCGGCGGACAGGCGCAGGAGATCAAGTTTCCCGGCGCAGGATTTCGATACGAACGATCTGGAAGGATGACGCGATGGGCGACGCCCGCGAAGCAGCCGGTGGACCAGCCGCAGTGAGCAACAACGATATGGCGAACGCCATTCGCGCTTTGTCTATGGATGCCGTTCAGGCCGCAAACTCCGGCCACCCCGGAATGCCGATGGGCATGGCCGATGCCGCCACGGCGCTATTCCGCGATCACTTGCGGTTCTCAGCCAGCAATCCCGATTGGCCCAATCGCGACCGCTTTATCTTGTCGGCCGGTCACGGCTCCATGCTGCTTTATTCGCTTCTGCACCTGACCGGCTACCCCGGCATGAGCCTGGAAGAGATCAAAAACTTCCGCCAGTGGGGCTCGAAGACTGCCGGCCACCCCGAGTTCGGCCACGCCGCAGGCATCGAAACGACCACAGGCCCGCTCGGCCAGGGGATTGCCAATGCCGTCGGCTTCGCTATGGCAGAACGCTTGTTGAACGCACGGGCCGGTGCCGACCTCATCGACCACAACGTCTATTGCATCGCCGGCGATGGTTGTCTGATGGAAGGCATCAGCCAGGAAGCCATCTCGCTGGCCGGTCATTTGAAACTCGGCAAACTGATCGTCCTGTTCGACGACAACTCGATCTCGATCGACGGGGCGACATCGCTCTCGACATCCGATGACCAGTTGACGCGCTTCAAGGCATCGGGCTGGCATACAGCAGCTGTCGATGGGCACGATCAGGACGCAGTCTCCGCCGCAATCGCCAAAGCCAAGGCAGACCCATCCGCCCCATGGCTGATCGCTTGCAAGACCGTCATCGGATATGGCTCTCCGGCACGTGCGGGAACGGCCAAGGCCCATGGCGAACCGCTCGGCCCAGACGAAATCAAGGCGACGCGCGAACAACTGGGCTGGCCGCACGGCACCTTCGAAATCCCAGCCAACATTCTAAAGGGCTGGCGTGCAGTCGGTTCTGCCCATGCCGACGAAGTCGAAAGCTGGTCAAAGAAACTGAACAATGCATCAGCGCAGACCAAGGCGTTGCTTGAGACGCCCTGCGGAAAAAGCGCGGCTTCGGCAATCGCGGAGGCCGTCAAATCAGCCAAGACCGCTTTCGCCGCAGATGAAACCAAGCGCGCCACCCGTGTTTGGTCGCAACTCACCTTGGAACACCTTGTGCCCGCGCTGCCAAACCTGATCGGCGGCTCAGCCGACCTGACCGGCTCGAACGGCACCAAGACGAAGCACCACACGCCTGTTACGGCGGACAACTTCGGCGCCAATTACATCCACTACGGTGTGCGCGAACACGGCATGGCGGCAGCCATGAACGGTCTTGCGCTCTCCGGCCATATCATTCCGTACGGCGCGACGTTCATGGTCTTCACCGACTATTGCCGTCCATCGATCCGGTTGTCCGCACTGATGAAGCAGCGTGTCGTCTATGTCATGACGCATGACTCGATCGGCTTGGGCGAAGACGGCCCGACCCACCAGCCCATCGAACATCTGGCTGCCCTGCGCGCCATCCCGAACCTGCTGGTGATGCGCCCGGCCGACAGCATCGAAACGGCAGAATGCTGGCAGATTGCTCTTGAATCGCAAACAGCCCCGTCGATCCTGGCGCTAAGCCGCCAGGGCGTCGCCAAGATCCGCACCGAT
>CAYGRH010000004.1:0-255 GCA_964352165.1 uncultured Hyphomicrobiaceae bacterium
TTATGAACTCATGAAGAAGGGCGAACTGGCGGCGACGGTTCTGACTGCCGGCAAGCCATCCGGCTCGTTTCGGAGGTTCAAGTTGTTTGAGGGGGCCAAGGTTCTGCCTGTCCCTTACCTGGACGCACTGCAACAGGACTATTTCCCGGCTCAGTTGACGCATGCGGACTACCCCGAACTTATCAAGGAAGGGGAGGTCATTGACACGGTGGCGAATGGTGCCGTGCTCATCTCGTTCAATTGGAAGAAGGATAC
>CAYGRH010000004.1:265-26779 GCA_964352165.1 uncultured Hyphomicrobiaceae bacterium
ACCGCTACCGCCGCGTGGCGCGGTTCGTCGATGCACTGTTTTCCAAGATTGCCGATTTCAAGAAACCGCCGCGTCATCCCAAATGGCTGGAGACGAACCTTGCGATCGAACTGCCGTTCTTGAAGCGGTTCCCTCGCGCGCAGGAGCTGCTCGACGAGATCGCCGAAGCGCGCGCTGCCGGACTGGCGTCGGCCAATACGGCGGCAGGGTCATCCGGTATCGATCCGCGACTGGCTCGCGAGCAGGCCGCGCGGGCCGCTCCCAACGATCCTCTCGAACAGGAGCGCTTGTTCAATAAATTCATGGATTGGGTGCGGACCCAGGACAATTGATTTGAAGACGATAGGACTGAATATTTTCGTTGGAATTTTCGGGATGGGCAAGCGGAAAGGCGCAACATCGCTAGTGGGCGCGGGCTCGGCGCGGGCGCGCTGGGGCAGTGGTTCGTTCGGCTTGTGCGTCATGATCACAGGTATGGTAACCGCGATTGCCGCGATGGCTCTCAGCCTGATCGCGGCGGGGGACGCCCGAGGTCAAGAGCGCGGTGACTGGTACATCAGCGTGGGTGGGGTCATTGTTGCCGAGCCCGGGGGTGAAAGTGCGTTTCCCATCGTCGTCGGCCCGGTTTCCGCGCTGCCTGTCGGATCGTCGGTGCGCATCATCGGCTTGTCGCCCTACTGCGAGCTGATCGGCGGAATCAAGCTTGCTGCAGGAGCCTGGAGCGTCCCGGCCGAAGTTCTGGGCAGGTTGCGGATCAGAGTGCCGCAGATCGAGCCGGTCCGGATGGAGATTCGGCTTGCGCTTGTCGATAGCGGCGGGGCGGAGCTGGCGCGAGCGCGCAGCACGTTCATGATCGCAAAGGCTAATGAGCTGGCGCCGGCTGATCTGACCGCTGGCGGTCCGGCACCGTCAGCGAGCGGGAGAGAGTCGAGGGAAACCCCCACTGCAACGCCGCGCTTCGTGCAGCCGCCAACGTTTGCGCCAGCGCCGCGTGGAGATCGTAGCGAAACATCATCGATAGAGCCCGACGCGCCAGCACCGTCTTCGCCTGGTTCGGCGGCGGCCCTTGAGCCTCCTGCACAGCCGGTGGCGCGCGCATTGTCGGGAGAAGACCTGCAGGCTGCGCTTGCACAGATGGAGCGCGGCAATGGGTTGGTGGCCCGCGGGGATTATGCGACGGCCCGGCTGTTTTTCCGCAAGGCTGCTGAATTGGGGCACGCTCCCGGTGCCATCGCGCTAGCCAAGACGTTCGATCCGGCTGAGTTGCGGCGTCTGGGTGTCGTCGGCTTTACCGGCGATGAGGCTGAGGCGAACAAATGGTATGCGCGGGCCAAGGAGCTTGGCGCAGCTTCGTTCTAGATGGCGGTTTGCCGTTTCTCCTGACACAGCCAACACCTTGAGCAGCTTTCATCTTTTGATGATGGATCAGCATCGCTGACCGGTTCGATACGGCCGGGCGTCGGCTGAGTATGCCTGCTTGATGCTGTGCAGATTTTCGTCCCGAGATACGGCGTTCGATCGAAGAACCGCCCGGACATAAGGTTTCCGTTCAATCTGAGCACAACAAGATAACGCCCCGTGCCTGCCACATTATCTTCATGTGCCAGCCGGAAATCCGCCCGTTCCATGGCCGCTACTGAAAAACGACGATGAGGCGGAACGATTTTTGTATTCGGGTCCGCCACCCTTCAGGTCCGCAGTGGGAGGCGGCCAGAAGGATACGGGTGGAGGCGCGGTGTGGGGTGCATCGCCAGTTTGTTGTTTTGCGTGGGGGTTGAGTAGATGCGTTTTCGCTGGTTCAGCGTTGGACGGGCCGGGGGAGGTTTTAAACCATTTGCTGAAGGCGCTTTGGATGAAGCGCAGATGCCTGCGCGCGCTCCCGGATTTTGTACAATCTCGGTCCCGCTGGCGATTGCCATGATCGCGATGACAGCCGTATTGGCAGGTCCCGCAAAGGCGCAGTTCCTGGCTCTGCCGGAGGCCTTCACAGCTCCCTCCGAGAATGGAAAGACGACGGCCCGTCCGTCCCAATCAAAAAAGGCTGCGCGGGCGGCAAGAGTGCAGAAGACCCGGCAGACGGCGCGGGTCGTGAAGACGCAAGCCGTGAAAGCGGCCGGCAACGAGCCCCAGACCAACGGCCCTTACGAGCGGCTCAATCGCAATACCACGACCATCATGGCGGATGATCCCGACGGCACGCTGATGCGGCTTGCCTATGACATGGCGCGCGTACTCGATGCGGGAAATGACCTGCGCGTGCTGCCGATCGTCGGCAAGGGCGCGAAGCAGAATGTCAGCGATCTTCTGCATCTTAAGGGGATCGATATCGGACTGACGCAGTCCGATGTGCTGGCTGACCTCAAGCGTTCGGGGCAATTGGGGGAGAGGTTGGATGACCGCCTCGCTTACATTGCGAAAATCTGCAATCTTGAGGTGCACGTTGTCAGCCGTCGCGATGTTGCAAATGTTGCCGATCTTGCGGGAAAGCCGGTGAATTTCGGGCCCTCGGGCAGCGGCTCTCAATTCAGCGCCCGGTCGATCTTTAAGGCACTGGGTATTGAGCCGGTTGAAGTCAACGAAACAGTCGAAGAGGCGCGGCTGAAGCTGGCGCGTGGGGAAATTGCTGCCTACGTCGTCGTTGACGGCAAACCGTCAAAGCGCGTTGGTCAAGTCAGTGAGGGGGGGCATGCGACGTTGTTGCCCGTCCCCTACCCTGCGGGCCTGGAACGCGACTATCTGCCAGCCAAGCTCACCCACGATGACTACCCTGATCTGATCCCTGCCAATGAAGCCGTTGATACGTTGGCGCTGGGGGCGGTCCTCGCTGTTTACAACTGGCCCGCCGAGCATGAGCGCCATCAGCGCGTCGGCCGTCTGGTCAATCTGTTCTTCTCCAGTTCGGCACAGTTCCAGAAAGCGCCACGTCATCCGAAATGGCGCGAAGCCAATCTCGCAGCTCCGTTTCCAGGATGGGTGAGGTTCAAGCCTGCGCAGGACTGGCTTGATCGGCGTGTTGCAGAGAACGGCAGTGGAGGAGCAGGAGGCAGCGGGGCCGCGAGGGTCGAGCCGGAACGGGCCCGCGTTCTGGCTGAGCAGGTAGCGCCCGGCAATCCTGCCGAGCAGCAGAGGCTGTTTGATTTGTTCGTGGGCAAGGCTGCCTTGCCTTAGTGGCGGTGCGGTTCGGTACGAAGACGACTGTGTAAACGTGCGTTTGAGTGAAGGTGGTGACATGAGAGACAATTCAGCTCATCGGGATGATGGTTCGATGAAGACCCTTCTCAACCGGCTCGATGCCAACACCGCCGATGCCGGGCATGAGCGCCACAAGCGGCCAGAGGATCGCGATCCGCTAGGCGCGCTTCGCACGATCGACCTCAATGTTATTGCAGCGGCAGCCGCCAATGACGATCAATCGCTTTCAGGCAGTCGCAACGAGCCCAACCTTGCAGAGCTGCGCGCCTTCCTCGAACAGGACAAGAAGGCACGTGAGGCTGCAGCTGGCGTGGCTGATGGCGGGGCGGAATTACCGGCTAGAACCGAGTTCGCCGCCAGTCTTGGCCGCGACTTTTCCGACGACGATCTTGATGGTGACCTGCCGAAAGTCGTTGCATCGGGGCCAAACATTTCAAACGAACCGGCAGGCGAGCGCGGGTCCACAGATGTGTTGCAGCCGGTCAATGGCCAGCAACTTGCCGTTCGCACTGTCGCTGCTGCCGAAAGTCTTGGGTTGCGGTCGCGTAAGCCTTTGAAACTCGCGGTCGGTGTTTCGCTGCCGCTGTGTCTTGCCCTTGCCTATGTCGTAGCGGGATGGTTCGCGTCATCGGACGGTGGCGGGCTGCGCGATGTCCCCGCAGGTGCCGGGGCACTGGCGGTCGCGTCGAGCGATGGCTTCGATCTGGCCGCGGTATTGCCGACGTTGGCACCACTCACAGCAGAATCCGCGACGGCCGACATGCGAAATCCGACCGCTGCAGTGAGCACGGGCAGGATGACGGGTGACGCTGGCGGAGACACGGTCGTGGCTGCGGGTCCGATTGGTTCTTCCTACATTACCGATGCCTCGGGGAACCGGCGCATTGTTATCGAAGCGCCAGCGGGGGAGAAAGTCGCGCTGCCGGTGGAGTTGGGGCCGGCATCTGCTACGGCTGAAGTCGGCGCGCTGGTCGTGCGCGGCCTACCTCAGAGCTTCACAATCACTGGGGCGAGCGCGGCTGGTGACGGGAGCTGGGTGCTGGCTCCGCAGGAGCTTCAAACCGCGCGTATTGTGGTTCCGCATCAGGCTGCCGGTGAGGTCGATGTCGCGATTTCGCTGTTCGACTTCGCTGCCGTTGAAGTTGGGCTGATGGGTTTGCGGTTGAAGATAGGCGCAGCCGTTTCAAGCGGGGGTGTCGCGGCCAATGGCTCGCCAACACAGCGCAGTCTCGAACCGGATCGCAGCCGACAGCTTCTGGCCCGGGGGCGTGCACTGTTGGAGCTTGGCGATGTTGCATCGGCACGGCTCTTGTTTGAGCGGGCGGCAGAGGGTGGCGATGCGCAGGCCGCGCTGCTGGTTGGCGAAACCTATGATCCGGTTCGTCTTGCCATGCGCGGTGTCATTGGGTTGAGCGGCAGTGCCGATACTGCGAAGGGCTGGTATCAGCGCGCGCTTGCGCAGGGGGTCGATGAAGCCAAGGCGCCGCTTGCAATGCTGGCGACTTTCGAAAAGCCTGACCAGTCGCGCTAGCCTCCTTGATTGCGTGAGCCAGGCTCAATCATGTCTTGTCGCTGCCATCACTCGTTGACGATGGCTTGGGCTCGTTCGTTGCCGTCCATTGCGTACTCATGTGAGCGCCGGTCCAGCGGCCATATTTCCAGGGTTGCAACGTATGGCGTTGGGACTTGATGTCGGGCACGGGGTCGAAGCCTGCGGTTCCCATCGGATTGCAGCGGCACAGACGCGATAGCGTCAGCCAGCCGCCGCGCCAGGGGCCGTTACGGTCGATGGCTTCCAGCCCGTACTCCGAGCACGTCGGCAAGTGGCGGCATTGCCAACCGATGAACGGCTTGAGCGTCAGCCGGTAGATCTGGATCGGCAGTTTGAGCAAGGCGCCAGCGATGGTCGTTGCGATTTTCATGTGGCCTGTTCGATTGGCTTTGCCCGCACGTCTGTCACTTCGCCCGGTCTGACCGAGAGCGCATCAGTGTGACGTTTCAGCCGGCTGTATTGTCAGCCCTAACCGCTTCGGGCTCGTTGTTGACAGACGTTTTCGTCTCGATCTGGCCCAGTGCTCGTTCGACGGCTTCGAAGGCTAAAAGTGTGGAGGTGTGACGAGCCTTATAATTACGGACAGGCTCGAGGGCTGCGAGGTCAGCCCAGCGACCCGCAGGAGGCGGCCCATCCTCCTTCAGCATGGCCGTCATGGCGGCACTGATCTGGCGGAATTCTTCTATCGTCGTTCCGATGATTTCACGACCGACGACGGATGCGCTGGCCTGGCCCAAAAGGCATGCCTTCACCGATTGGCCGAATTCGGTAATCGTGCCGTCCGAAACGGAAAGATCGACACTCACGGTCGATCCGCAGAGCTTGGAATGGGCGGTGGCCGTTGCGTCCGGGCTGGCCAGCCGGGTGGTGTTGGGAATGGATGCTGCCAGTTCCAGGATGCGGGTGCCGTAGATGTCGTGTAATTCGGTCATTCGCCTGCCTTCGTTACCGGCGCCGTCTTATGCTGCGCCGACCTGCAATTCGCGCGCTCGTGGCTATGGGCGCAATCATAGTATAAGCGAGCCCGTGCCGGGCAATACAAGGGTTGGGTGAACGCAGCCGCGCTGGACGTTGCAATGATGAACGCCTCAATGAAGGGAACAGACCATGACGGGACCGCAGACGCCAGAGGCAAACGCCCGGTTTGCGCGCACGAGCGACAAGGCGGGGATCGAGGAAGGCAGCCGGTTCGAGCCGCTGTTTGACCGTGACGGACTGATCCCGGCCATCGTAAGCGACAGCGAGAGCGGCGAAGTTTTGATGTTTGCCTGGATGAATGCCGAGGCACTTGAGGCAAGCGTGGCAACGCGAACTGCCCATTTCTATAGCCGATCCAGGGGGTGCCTCTGGCAGAAGGGCGAGGAAAGCGGAAACGTGCTCGAGATCGTCGAGATGAAAACAGATTGCGATCAGGATGTGGTCTGGTTGCGCGTGCGGATCACGGGCGATGGGGTTGCGTGTCACACCAAGCGGCGAAGCTGCTTTTACCGGACGATTGAACTCAAAAGTCCGCAAGGAGGGCCTGTCGGGCTGCACATGGCAACATGAGCCGTCGAGCAGCGGCCCAAGGTCCCTTGGGTCCCTTGTCTGAAGCCCTGGCAGGCGGAAATCATCGGGTTCCGGCGTTTCCCAATAAGATTAGTTGGCCATTGGGCGCGCTGCGTGATTGTCGTTTGGCTGGCCATGCTTATCTCCTAGTTGTGTGTGGCACCTTGTTTGGAGGCCACATCGGGCGGGCAATGTGTGCGTGTAGCAGCCCCTTAACATCCGTTCGTTACACTCGGACATCGAGACTCAGCGTATCGTAACGCGGGAGCGCGGCGGAACCGGAAGGCGCGCCGTTTAGCGCGCCCGGCAGGAGACGGTTGATGGAAACGGGGAAGATCGGCCTTGCGCTGGGAGGGGGAGCAGCCCGCGGCTGGGCCCATATCGGCGTTATTCGCGCCCTCAGCGAAGCTGGAATAAGGCCTGACATCATCGCTGGCACCTCCATCGGTGCGGTCGTCGGCGGATGCTATGCAGCCGGCCATCTTGATGAATTGGAAGTCTTTGCCCGCGAGCTGACACGAAGGCGCATCTTCGGATACCTCGATTTCAACCTAGCCGGCACCGGCCTCATCAATGGGCAGCGTTTGTGCGACAAACTTTGCCTGACGTTGGGCGATCGTTCGATCGAAGACCTTGATACTCGCTTTACAGCCGTTGCGACGGAGATTGGCACCGGACACGAGATCTGGCTGTCGCGCGGTCAGCTTGTCGATGCCGTGCGCGCGTCATATGCCCTGCCGGGTATTTTCAAGCCTGTGAAAGTGAATGGCCGCTGGTTGTTTGACGGGGCGCTGGTCAATCCCGTGCCCATTTCCGTATGCCGAGCGCTGGGTGCGCGATACGTCATCGCGGTCAATCTGAATTTCGATCTGTCGAGCCGCGGGACGGTGTCCCCGCAGTTCGATCTTGTCGAGCCGCTATCTGATGACGTGATCGAGGACCTGCCCCGCGAGAGCAAGGCCAAGGGCGTCGGGGGCGGAGCGCGCCGCTTGCTGCAACGCCAATTGTTCGGCAAAGGTGAGAATGCGCCGGGCATCTCCACGGTGATGGTCGATGCTTTTAATATCGTCCAGGACCGGATCGCACGTTCGCGTCTTGCAGGCGATCCGCCAGACGCAATGATTTCGCCCAAGCTGCATGGCGTGGGGCTGTTTGACTTTCATCTCGCAGAGCAACTGATCGGATATGGCAGGGCTGCGGCAGAACGTGAGATTGAAACGATCAGCCATGAAATCGCGATGCGGCGCGATGCCGGTCTGCTCAAGTCAGGCGCTGCCTGAGGTCCGGCGGATGCAAGTCCCAAACCGTACCCCGGCAACTGTGCTTCCGGCCTGCTACGCTCAGCCCGTGGCCAGATAATCCTTCATCGCGGTAACTTCCATCTCGACTTCGGCAATGTGGTGTTTGACGACGTCGCCGATCGAGATGATGCCGACGATGGCTTCGTTTTCCACCACCGGCACATGACGGAAACGACCCTTGGTCATGATCGCCATCAGTTCGTCGATGGTGTGATTTTCGTGGCAGGTCGTGACGTTGCGGGTCATTGCGCGCGAAACCGGCTGATTGAGAATAATGGCGCCGTTTTCTGCAACCGCGCGAACAAGGTCGCGTTCCGAGACGATCCCGACCAGTCGCTCCTTATCGTCGACGATTACAATCGCGCCAATCTTGCGATGGGCAAGTTGCGTCGCGATGTCTTCGAGCGGTGTTTCGATATGGGCGGTTGCGACAGCGCGCCCTTTTGATTTCAATACGGCTGCAACTTTCATGTTCTAATCTCCCAGGGCTCTGTGACCGGTTTCTCCTGAGGCCTGAATGGTCTTCCCAGTGTGAGCGGCTATTGCAGCGGAGGGGGATTGCCGAGTGCCCGGCAAACTCCCCCAAGCCCGCCGCCGCCCCCTAAGATTGGGCCGGAAGCTACTGGTAGAGCAGTCAAATTCCAGGAAGCGACCCGCATGATTTCGGGCCACCGGTTCTTGTCAGCAAGGCCATGGTGCGGCAATCCGGCGCGGCGCGCAATACATCACTGCACGAGGCGGGGGCGCGGCCGTGGCGGAATGTCGAAAAGGCCAAATCCCAAGAAACCGGCAGCGAAGCCTCCCAGGTGGGCTTCCCAGGCAATTCCACCGTCCCCGGTGGGGCCAAACAGCCCGGCTACCGACAGCACGTTAATCAATAACAGAATGGCGACGATGGCGATGATGCGCTTGTCAGCAAGCGCTACTGCCAAAGGCATCAGCGGCACCGAGCGAGGGTTTTCGCGCAGCGCGGCAAGGTTGCCGCTGTCGATGGCCGAAAACATGAAGCGCAATACGCCTCCCATCAGCCCGGAGATGGCACCTGAAGCGCCGACCATTGGCGCAAACTGACCATAGTTCATTGACAGAAAGGCCAGCGCTCCCGCGATCCCGGTGAATGCTGCGAAAGCCAGGAACCGCGGGCCGCCTGTCCGCAGGGCTACCGCACCGCCAAACGCAAGGAACCAGGCGGAGTTAAACATCAGGTGGGTCAGATCGCCGTGGACGAACATGTGCGTGATGAACGACGTCACCGTCGAGATGTCGCCTCCTGGTAACTGAGACGCCATTCCGGTCAGGCGCGCTGGCACGAACGCCATTGCGACGATGAACCAATTGTCCTCGGCGACCGGCAGCAACAGGCGCACGACATGGATCGCGATAAAAATTCCGATGAGCAAAACAACGGCGGCTGGAACATTGAACATCGGCGGGGAGCGGTTCACGCGGCTTTTCCTTCCGGGGCAGTGATGGCTGAGCGGTCATGAGATCCGGTTGTGAAACCCGGCCGGATCGCAATCGCTGACGCTGTCGATCTGGCGACAACCGTTACAGGTCAGCTTCCGTGGCGACAACCAGCGTTAACAATTCGAAGCTGGACAGTGTTCGTTCGAGCTTGCGCGTATGCGGAACTTGTCAGGCGTTGGCATGGAAGCTGCTGACTAAATCAGCAAATGCAAACGGCACCTGGATGAGTGTGCCGTTTCAGGACAATGACCCGCTGAGGCTTTCGGCTGTGCTGAGACGCCTCACTACTGATGACAGCGGCCGGGCCTTACGCGGGCCTGGTTTGCGACACCGAACGTTGGAATTTCACGCTGATGCGTCAATCGACCAATAAAGCCTTGTATTCATACTGGGACCAAGTGCGCGCCGGCCGCGTTGCGCCGCGGCGCTTCGAGATCGAGCCTGCGCGGATTGCTTCCATACTGCCGGAAACCTTCATTCTCGAGCGCGTCGACACTGGCGAACTGCGCTATCGTTTGGCCGGTACGCGGATCTGCGACCAGTTCTGCACGGAATTCCGTGGTGCGAATTTCCTTGAAGGCTGGGTCGGCGAGGATCGTCTGACGTTGATGCGCAAGCTTCGGGTTGTAACCGGAAAAGGCGCAGTGGCGGTTTTCGAAATGGAAGCTGCGGGCGAAGGTACTGAGCCGGTCAGATTTGAATTCCTTTTACTGCCCTTGCTGCATGCCAAACCGTCGGTCGACCGCGTTCTTGGAGCGGTATCGGTTATCGATCCGCCGGAATGGTTGGGTCAGATGCCGCTATGGCCCAAACGGTTGGCCGGTATCGATCTCATCTGGCCCAAACAGGCCACGCCCGATCACTCGGATCTTCACGATGCGCCAGAGGCGCTGCTGCCGCATGTTCGCCACGCAAAGATCGTGCGGCAGGATCGCAGGCAGTTCCGTGTCTATGAAGGCGGTCGAAATCTCGACGGGCGCGAAAAAGTCTAGGAGACAACCAGCCTTATCGGCTCCAAGGCGCACCAAGCGGTTTTTCCAGTTCTCCATGCAAATATTTTAAGCCATGGAAACTCAGGTGGTTAACGTCGACCTGCTCATGGTGTTGGCAGTCTGGAAGGTGTTTGCGGGCAGTCCTGCCCAGCCCGCGCCCCGGTTTCGCCATGCCGAAGTTGTTTCAAAAACGTACTGATTGTTAGCCCTTCGTTAAACAGGTTCCGGGCATGATTGGTGGCATTCGGTGAGGTGGCTCGCCCATCTCAATGTTTTGCCGGTTCCTGCCCGTTTCTCGTTTATCCGGGCAGGCGTAGCCAAGGTGCGGTTATGTCTTTGTCTAATGTTGAGTTTGCTCGCCGAAAGAGTGTCGATCCTTTAGCTGCGAGGATCGCGGCTGACCGGCGACGCCATCGGCGGATTCACCTGAACCTGCTTGGGCGGTTCATGCGCTCCAATAAGCGCGAGTATCCCTGCCAGCTCGTTGATATCTCGGTCGGCGGAGCATCAATTCAATCTCCTGTCGTTCTCGAGCGCGATGAGCGCGTGATTGCTTATTTCGATCATATCGGCGGCATCGAGGGCAACGTTGTCCGGCTTTTTGACGGCGGCTTTGCCATGCGGCTTGTCGCAACTCAGCACAAGCGCGAGAAGCTCGCAGCTCAACTGACGTGGATGATCAATCGCGCTGACATGAGCGGGATCGAAGAACGCCGCCATGAGCGCGTGGCGCTTACCAACAAACTTTCCGTGCTCAGGCTTGCGGATGGGACGGAGCTTGACTGCCAAGTTCTGGACATTTCGCTGTCTGGGGCTTCGCTCGGCATGCGGCTGCGTCCGGAACTCGGTTCGGAAGTCCTGCTGGGCAAGCAGCGGGCCCGGGTCATGCGGCATCACGATAGCGGCATTGGTGTCGAGTTCCTGAACATGCAGGAACCCGAAGCGATGCAACGGTATTTCGATTGAGGAGATTTCGAGGTGAACCGCGTGGAGTGGACAAGTCCGCTGCTTCTCGGTTAACCAAGGGTAGAGGGCATGAGGCTGGCTGAAACATCGATTGATCGACTTGTTGGGCCCGTCTCTATGTCGTCGTTGTGGGGTAGTGTAACGATGCGCGTTGGTTTTGTGTTGACTGTTCTTCTGGCCGTGTTTGCAAGCGTTGGTGGCGCTCAGGCGCAGCCGGCGACGTCATCCTTCTCGCAGCAGAAGCTGTCGAGTTTCATGCGGGTTTTCGGGCCGGCGCAGCCTCCTTATGGGTTTGTGCAATTTTGCGATACCGATCCCAGGCATTGTGCCCCGACGGGTATCGAGGAAGACCGCTTTCAGGCGACGCCGGAGCGGTTAAGCCAGCTCGATGAAATCAACCGCCTAGTCAACGATCAAATCAAGCCGCAGACCGATTTTGAGATCTACGGGGTCTCTGAGCGTTGGGTGCTGCCGACCACGACGGGTGATTGCGAAGACTATGCTCTTTTGAAGCGCAAGATGCTGATCGAATTGGGGTGGCCGCAAAGCGCGCTGCTGTTGACGGTCGTGCGCGATGAATTGGGCGAAGGGCATGCCATCCTCACCGCGCGGACGGCGCAGGGCGATTTCGTGCTCGACAACAAGATCCAGCAGGTCCGGATCTGGAATGCGACGCCATATGAATATGTGATGCGCCAGTCCTACGTAAACCCGAAGGTGTGGGTGTCGCTGGACAAAGCCTATACGGATGCGCCGACGGTTATGGCGGGTTCGAACAGCCGCTGAAGCTTTCTCGCCCCTCGCGTAGACGAGCAAAGCCACCGAAGCGATGCTTGCGGTGGCTTTTTTTATTTCTGCGGTTTCAGTTTTTCGGCGAAACGCTTCCAGTTGCGAACGTAATGGTCGGCGGTGCCGGAAATCCTTGCCACTTCTTCGTCGGTGAGTTGCCGAACGATGCGGCCAGGTGAGCCGAGGACCATCGTGCGCGGCGGGATCTCCTTGCCCTCCGGGATCAGAGTATTGGCCCCGATCAGGCACTCCTCTCCGATTTTGCAACCGTTGAGCAGGATCGAACCTATGCCGATGAGACTGCGCGCGCCGATCGTACAGCCATGCAGCATGACCATATGGCCGATGGTAACTCCTTCGCCCAGCGTCATGGGGTAGCCTGGATCGGTGTGAAGGACGCAGCCGTCCTGCACGTTGACGCGGGGTCCAAGCACGATGGGTTCGTTGTCGCCGCGAATAACGGACGAAAACCAGACGCTGGCGTCTTCGCAGATTTCCACGTTGCCAAGCACAATGGCGTTTTCGGCGACCCAGTAGTTGCCGTTTGCGGGAGTTTTTACGGAAGCGTCGAGTTCGTAGAGCGCCATCGGCTGAGCCTGCTGATCTTGATCGGCATTGATTGTCGTTCAATGCGCCAGGACCCGCAGGCCTCCGGCATCAATGTGAGAAGTTTAATCAGGCGTCTTCGAGATCCATTTCCAGGATGGCCATCTGGAACTGGTATTCGGTCTCGCCGTCTTCTTCGATCTTGTAGAGCGTGGCAACGAACTCGTTGTTGATGAAGACTTCGACCATGTCCGACTTCTTCGGCTGAGGACGGATCTCCAGGCTTGCCGCCCCGAATGTTTTGCGGAGGTAGGCTTCAAGGCTGGCAATTTCGTCTTTCGTCACGGGTCAAATCTCCTGATGTGTTGGATGGTTTTTATCGGTGTTACACGTGGGCCCGAACGCTCATGCCCTTGACGGTTTCCCAATCATTCAAAGCTGGTGCCGGCGGTCCGAGCCTGGCCCGATGTTCGGTGCCCAATTCAGGCATGCTACCGGAAAGCTACTCAAAGCCGTCCTAGTCGTCGGCTGAAGGTGTGCCAGATGCGGCATCGCCGCCGAAGTTCTGATCCATAGAGCGGGCGGGTTCCGGGCATCCGGCCGGTCCGACGATGCGGGCGGGAACGCCTGCAACGGTCGTTTCGGCGGGGACGTCCTTTAGCACGACGCTGCCTGCTGCAACGCGCGAGCAATTGCCGACCGTGATATTTCCAAGAACCTTCGCACCGGCACCGATCAAGACGTTGGCACCGATCTTGGGATGGCGGTCGCCTGCGACCTTGCCGCTACCGCCGAGTGTCACGCCGTGCAGGAACGAGCAGTTGTCGCCGATCACTGCGGTTTCACCGACGACGAAACCGGTGGCGTGGTCGAGCATGATGCCGCGGCCGAAACGTGCGGCCGGGTGGATGTCGACGGTGAACAGCTTGGATGACTGGCTTTGGAGGTAAAGCGAGAAATCGCGCCGGCCGTCCTTCCAAAGCTCGTGAGCAAATCGGTAGGTGACAAGCGCGTGGAAGCCTTTGAAGTAGAGCATTGGCTCGATGTAGCGCGAGCAGGCCGGGTCGCGGTCGTAGACAGCGGCCAAGTCGGCGCGGAAGATCTGGCCCAGTTCCGGTGTCTTATCGAGGACCGCCTGGAACGTCTGGGAGATCAGGCCCGCATCGACGTCGGAATGATTGAGGCGCTGGGACAGACGGTGGATCACGGCACTTTCCAGATTGCCGTGGCTCAATACGGTGGCGAACACGAAACTGCCAAGCGCGGGCTCGGCCTGCAAAAGCGTTTCGGCCTCCTCGCGCATGGCCGACCAGATGGGGTCGTGGCTTTTCAGTTTTTCCAACGACGCTGATGGATGCGTTGCTGCCATTTCACACCTCCTAAGGTGTCGGCGGCGCGTTCACGCGCCTTGGCTGGACTGGATCTTGGGCCGGCACTAAAGGTCGCCGGATCACGCTTTCAGAGTAGCGCTTTTTTCTGGTGCAGCGGTAGCGGGGCACCGGGATCAAGTCAATGTTGCAGAACTGGCTGTCAGATCAGGCTTATAGATCGGGTGGAGAACGGCTCAGTGCAATGCCCGATGCTCAATAATGCATGATCGCCGCGTTATTGGATACGCATTTGCGTGAGCGGATTTGTGAACACAAAAGGGTGGCTGACGGATTAAAGTGGCTTAGGGCTGACACAAGGTTGCGCTGGTATGAGCCAAACGGAGGCCAGAAATGGATGATCGGAGTTCAGACGGCACGGGCTCGCTTCACGAGCGCTTGGCCCAACGCCGGGGCATCTTCGTGCGAAATGGATCGATATGAGTTTTCGTTACGTCGGATTGAGGGGCGCGCTGCTGGCATGTGCGCTGGGGCTTGGTTTCGCATTGGGCGGGATCATTCTTCCCGGCCAGGGCCGTGCTTTAGCGCAAGTCGCTCAGGATGCGAATGCGGCGAGCACTGTCGGAAGTGGGAACCTCTGCTTTGCCGTCGAGCAATTGGCCGGGACGGCGGCTGAGAAAAAACCGCGAAAAGGCATTCGCACGTTCGACCGTCCACCGAAGGGAGAACTCGCCGCCTTCTCGCCCGTTCCAGGTGGCCTGCGCGGAGCGATACGTCGCGTGCGCATCGACGACGGCCGTAAACTCATCGCGTTGACGTTCGATCTATGCGAGCAGCGCGGCGAAGTTGCTGGCTACGACAGCCCGATCTTTGAATATCTGCGCGCAAACAACATCAAGGCGACCTTGTTCGCGGGTGGTAAATGGATGCGCTCGCATGGCCCGAGGACGGCCCAGCTAATGGTCGATCCGCTGTTTGAGATCGGCAATCACGGGGAAGCCCATCGCAATCTTCGCGGTTTAGACGGTGAGGCTCTCGATACTGAAATCAAGGGGCCTCAGCGCTCGTATGAGGCTGCGCGGAAGGGGCTGGCTGGGCTTCAGTGCGTGAAGGACAACCCGGGCGTTCTAAGCCGGGTGCCGCAGCGCGTCGGGATTTTCCGGTTTCCGTTCGGGGCGTGCAATGCGCGTGCGATGAACGCCGTCAACGACAGCGGCCTGCTCGCCATTCAATGGGATGTTTCGACGGGCGATCCCGATCCCAATGTGTCTGCCGCCTCGATTGCTGCGCAAATGATCAAGCGTTCCAAGCCCGGCTCCATCATCCTCGCGCACGCCAATGGGCGCGGTCACAATACTGCTGCGGCCCTGCCGCTCGCGATACCGAAACTGAAGGCTGCGGGTTATGAGTTCGTCACCGTCAGCGAACTGCTGGCAGCGGGAAGGCCCGAGATCGTCGAAACCTGTTACGACCGCAAGCCGGGCGACTCGGATCGCTACGATGTTTTCTTCAAGCAAACTGCAAAGCAGCCGCGTTGATACGGGCAGGCGTCATAATCCGGGCTCGCCTGGTTCAGCCGCGTTTTGAGTGTTTTCAGGCAGAAACGCGGGTGGAGAAGATCGCATGACGCGGCTACCTCCGTTTGCAGACCTGCCGGCTCAGCTCGGCGCGCTTGACGATGGGCGATTGGCGAGCCTCGACGTGCTTGCTCTTGAAGACGTCGGGCGGCTTGCTGCCGCCTTTGCCGGCATGGAGCCTTGGCGGAGTTATCCGTTTTCTCCCACTGCCTTGATGTCATACCTGGGTGCGCAGGAGCCTAGTGCGCCGCGCTTGGCACTTAAGCTTGGTGCGGGAACGGTGGGTATGATCGGACTGCGGCTCCACTGGTTGCGAGGGCCTTATGTGCAGTTCCTCGGCGTGTTGCCGGAGGCGCAGGGCGCGGGGCTGGGTGCCAGAGCGCTGGGCTATGTCGAGGCTGAAGCGCGGCGTGGCTCGGAGCGAAACGTCTGGGTGGCGGTGTCCGACTTCAATCGTCGGGCGCAGGCGTTTTATGCGCGCGCCGGTTATGAGGTTGCAGCGGATTTCCCCGACCTCGTGACGGAGGGCCGGGCGGAGATCCTGCTGCGAAAGCGGTTGTTGAGTTGACCGTTTGTTTTGCTGCGCAAACGGGGCTATCGCCCTCGACCCATTTGAGGGGCGTCCCCTCAAATTCCCCGTTATTTATGCGCTAGGGGCGGCGGGTTTGGGAGACTGCTTCCCAGCATGGCCTCAGGAGACTTCGAGGACGACGCGGCCGCGCACCTGACCGGCGAGAATTTGCGGGGCAAGTGCCTGCACATCTTCCACAGGCTTGGTGACTGTCAATTCGGCAAGCTTTTTCTGATCGAGATCGGTTGCCAGCCGCTGCCAGGCCGCGATGCGCTTGGGCTTGGGGGCCATAACGGAATCGATACCCGCCAGCGTCACGCCGCGCAGGATGAACGGGGCGACCGATGACGTGAAGTCCATGCCCTGCGCCAGCCCGCAAGCCGTGACGCAGCCGCCGTACTTGGTCATCGACACGGCATTGGCAAGGGTATGACTGCCGGCGACATCAACGACGCCTGCCCAGCGCTCCTTGCCCAGCGGGCGGGCGGGTTCTGATAACTCGCTGCGCTCGATGATCTCATTTGCGCCGAGTGATTTTAGGAAGTCGGCTTCCGATGCCCGCCCGGTCGAAGCGATGATTTCGTATCCGAGTTTTGCCAACACCGAGACGGCCACGCTGCCGACGCCGCCTGCTGCTCCCGTCACCAGGATTGGACCGGACGATGGTGTCACATCATGGGCTTCCAGGCCGAGGACACAGAGCATCGCCGTGTAGCCAGCCGTGCCAATGGCCATGGTTTGAGCGGGTGTAAATCCAGCCGGTTTCTTGACGAGCCAATCGCCCTTGACGCGGGCGTATTGCGAATAACCGCCGTGATGGCCTTCGCCGACACCCCAACCGTTGAGGATGACTTCATCGCCAACAGCAAATTCTGGGTTGGTGGATGCCTCTACGACGCCGGCGAAATCGATCCCTGGAATGAGCGGCCAACGGCGGATGATCGGCGCCTTCATCTCAAGTGCGAGGCCGTCCTTGTAGTTGATGGTGGTGTGAGTCACGCGCACCAGGACGTCGCCTTCCATCAGGTCTTCACCCGATACCTCGGTCCAGCCAACTGTGCGGCCCTCGTCGGACTTGCTGGCAAGCAGCGCCTTGAAGGGAGCGTTTGGGGCGAGAGTGGCTGAGTTGGACATAGCGATAATGCTCCGTTCGAGATTTGGGCGCTTGGTGTTCGATCTAGTTGCGGGTCGCGCCGATGTGACTTTGCCGGACTGGGTTGAGGCGGTTTGGCGTGTGGATAACCCGTTATTGCACTGCGGAGTGTGGTTGCAAGACCATTCGTCGACTACCGCAGGTCTTTCGCGCAGGTTCAAGCTTTCAGAATTTTACTTGTTACGATATGTTAATACTTGAAATTCGCTGCGAATAGAGAAAGTTTTTCTCATCATTTCATGGGTTCCGATGCGTTTTGTACTCTAGTCGACTGTTGTATAGCGGTGACTAGCTGCGTTGCCTGACTGTAACGCCTTGCTGGCATGCCATGATACTCTATCGTAAAGCACGATTTATACTGCGGCGCAGCATCTTTTCTTCTTGGCATTCGACCATCGTCCAATCTATCCTAATTTCTGTCGCAGCTTACAAAGCGGCGTAAAAAACTTAGCCGGGTCAGCCGGCAAAGGAGGCAAAGATGAGTATGCAAACGCGGTTGAATATGTTGGGCGCGCTTTTGTCCTTCGGATTTCTCGCTGCCGTTGTTTTTGGCATGATCTGATCGAACTCCGAGGGCGCTCATAATCGTGCCCTTAGCGATCCCAGAGGGATCAGCACCCCCCAAATCAACCATCGGCCGACGGTCATCAGGTCCGGAAAATGCCGGGTCATTCGGCCGATGCGTTTAGAAGACTGACAGCAAAAAGAACGCCGTGCGGCTCTGTGCATGAGCCGCGCGGCTTTTATTTTGCCCGGTGGTGCGAGCAATGGCTTTCAGCAAAGGCTGTATCGGTTCACCCCGCTCCGCGGCGTTCGGCGGCGTCGATGAAGTTATCGCCGCGCCAAGTAGCCAAGAATGGCCCCTGCCAGCGGTACAAATTCCTTATTGATGCCGCGGGGCAGGTTGATTCCCAGCATTGGTAGTACGAGTAGCAGGCCCGCGCCGAGCAACCCGCCGATGATTGCAGACGCAGCGGTGGACGTGCCCGGCGTTGAAACGCCCTTGAGGACCTGCGAGCCGACGAGCCCGGTTGCCCAGGCGATTGCGCCATATATTGCACCCATCGCGAACGGCTTGATTGTGCCGTCTATGATCGAGGGAAGATGGGCGTCGATAAACTTGCCGCCAAACCATGCCGCCGCGATCTGGAGTATGACCAGTATCAGGTATCCAAGCATTGCCTTCTCCGCCGCCTACTCGAGTTGTGCATCCTTACCGATTGCGGCTTAGCACACGAGCGTGCGCTTCGGTGTGTTGAGAGGGCCACGTTCGGGCGGCATTGGCCGGCCATGCCCTCAGGCGACGTTTTTCGCCTTCATGGCAATCGGATCGTAGTTAAGCACGGGGGCCAGCCAGCGTTCGGCTTCCTCGATGCTCCAGCCCTTGCGTGCTGCATAGTCCTCGGCCTGATCGCGCTCGACCTTGGCGACGCCGAAGTAGTGGCTGTCGGGGTGCGAGAAGTAGGCGCCGGACACGGATGAGCCCGGCCACATGGCATAGCTTTCCGTCAACGAGATGCCGGTTTGTTTTTCGACATCCATCAGCGACCAGATGGTAGCTTTTTCGGTGTGATCGGGCTGGGCGGGATATCCGGGAGCAGGCCTGATGCCGACGTATTTCTCGGAAATCTTGTCGTCGGATGTCAGTTTTTCGGACGGCGCGTAGCCCCAAAACTCGCGGCGGACGCGCTCGTGCATGTGTTCGGCGAAGGCTTCCGCCAGGCGGTCCGCCAGCGCCTTGAACATGATGCGCCCATAGTCGTCGGTCTTGGCGAAGTGCTTTTCGAGTGCCTCTTCCTCGCCGTGGCCGGTTGTGACGGCGAAGGTTCCAATGTAGTCGGCGATGCCGGTCGTCTTGGGCGCGATGAAGTCGGCGAGAGCCGTATGGGCGCGGTCGCGCGAAGCATCACGCGCAATCTGCTGGCGCAGTGTGTGCATCATGGCCTTGCGGCTTTTGCGATCATCGTCCTCGAAAAGCTCGATGTCATCGCCAATGGAATTGGCCGGCCAGAAGCCGATAACGGCTGAGGCCTTCAGCCACTTGCCGTCGACCATTTTCTTGAGCAGGTCCTTGGCGTCATCGAAAAGTTTGCGCGCTTCGGGGCCGACGATGTTGTCGTCAAGAATTGCGGGATAGCGCCCGCGCAATTCCCAAGTTGCGAAGAACGGCGACCAATCGATTTCGGGCACCAGTTTCCTGAGGTCGTAATCCTCGAAAGTCTTCGTTCCGATGAAGGTCGGCTTGACCGGCTTGTGGTTGTTCCAATCCGCCTTGAAGGCGTTGTCGCGGGCGGCCTGCAGGGCCACGCGCTTTTTCTTGGATTCGCCTGCGAGGTGCTTGGCGCGGACGGTTTCGTATTCGGACTTGATGTCGGCGATGTAGGTGTTGTTTTCGCGGTCCGACAGCAGGTTAGAGACAACGCCGACGGCCCGGCTGGCATCAAGGACATAGATCGCCTGGTTGCGCAGGTAGTTGGGCGCGATCTTGACGGCGGTGTGCACGCGGCTGGTGGTTGCTCCGCCGATCAGGAGCGGCACGGAAAAGCCGGTGCGCTCCATTTCGGCTGCCACGTAGCACATCTCGTCGAGCGAAGGCGTGATGAGGCCTGACAGCCCGATGATATCGACGTTTTCCTTCTTCGCAGTCTCCAGGATTTTTTGCGCAGGCACCATGACGCCGAGGTCGATCACCTCGTAGTTGTTGCACTGGAGGACGACGCCGACGATGTTCTTGCCGATGTCGTGCACATCGCCCTTGACGGTTGCCATCAGGATCTTGCCGGCGGCCGGCTGATCAACCAGCCCCATGTCCCGTTTTTCCTTCTCCAGGTAGGGCTGAAGGTAGGCGACGGCCTGTTTCATCACGCGCGCGGATTTGACGACCTGGGGCAGGAACATCTTGCCCGCGCCGAACAGGTCGCCAACGACGTTCATGCCGGCCATCAGCGGGCCTTCGATGACGTGAAGCGGGCGCTCGACCTGCTGGCGGGCTTCCTCGGTATCTTCTTCGATGAAGGTGTTGATGCCGTGGACGAGGGAATACGTCAGGCGTTCCTGAACGGGCTTTTCGCGCCAGGACAGGTCCTGCTCTTTGCGTTTGGTTGCACTGCCGCCGCTCTTGAAGCGTTCGGCTGCTTCCAGCAGGCGGTCGGTGCCGTCGTCGCGGCGGTTGAGGATGACGTCTTCGGCAAGCTCGCGCAGTTCGGCTGGGATGTCGTCGTAAACGGCGAGTTGGCCGGCGTTGACGATGCCCATGTCCATGCCGGCCTGGATGGCGTGGTAGAGGAATACCGAGTGCATGGCTTCGCGCACGGGCTCGTTGCCGCGGAAGGAAAACGACAGGTTCGAGACGCCGCCGGAGACATGCACCAGCGGCATCTTCTGCTTGATCTGGCGGGTGGCCTCGATGAAGGCGACGCCATAGCCGTTGTGTTCCTCGATGCCGGTTGCGACGGCGAAGATGTTGGGATCAAAGATGATGTCTTCGGGGGGGAAGCCAACTTCCTCGGTGAGGATTTTGTAGGCGCGTTCGCAGATCTCGACTTTGCGTTCTATGGTATCGGCTTGGCCTTCTTCGTCGAACGCCATGACGACGACGGCAGCACCATAGCGCAAGACCTTCTTGGCCTGCTCCTTGAACTGTTCGACGCCCTCTTTCATCGAGATCGAGTTGACGACCGCCTTGCCCTGCACGCACTTAAGGCCGGCTTCGATGACCGTCCACTTGGAGCTGTCGATCATGATCGGCACGCGCGCGATATCGGGCTCGGAGGCGATCAGGTTGAGGAAGGTTTCCATCGCCTTTTCGGAATCAAGCAGGCCCTCGTCCATGTTGACGTCGATGATCTGTGCGCCGTTCTCGACCTGCTGGCGGGCAACATCGAGGGCAGCCGTATAGTCATCGGCCTCGATCAACTTGCGGAACTTGGCCGAGCCGGTGACGTTCGTTCGCTCGCCGACGTTGATGAAGGACTGGGCTGCAGAAGCGGTGGTCATTGTTATTGTGCTGCGGACTATCTGGACCGCATCCCTTGAATGTCTGAGTTCAGCGAATTTCGATTGGTATTTGATAGGTGCACGAAGCCACCTATCTCACCCCGCGACGAACGGTTCCAGGCCGGAAAGGCGCATCTTGGGGGCGATCTCTGGCAGTGGGCGGGGCTTGTGTTTTTCGACGTGCTCGCGCACGTGGCGGATGTGATCTGGCGTCGAGCCGCAGCAACCGCCGACGATGTTGAGAAGACCCTCTTGCGCCCACGGTTCGATAAGGCAGGCCATTTCGTCGGGTGACTGGTCGTATTCGCCCATCTCGTTGGGCAGGCCAGCATTCGGGTAGGCTGAGACGCGCACATTCGCGACCTTGGAAAGTTCTGCCACGTAGGGCCGCATGAGTTCAGCACCCAGCGCACAGTTGAGCCCTACCGAAAACGGCTTGAGGTGCCGCATCGAATACCAGAACGCTTCGCCCGTCTGGCCGGACAATGTGCGCCCCGAACGGTCGGTGATGGTGCCCGACAGCATGATCGGCAATTCGATGCCCATCTCGTCGAAGGCTTCGAGCGTGGCATAGCCCGCAGCTTTCGCGTTCAATGTGTCGAAGATTGTTTCGATGAGGATGATGTCGGCGCCGCCCTCGATCAGTCCCTTGACCTGCTCCTTGTAGGCCTCGCGCAGCGTGTCGAAATTGACGTTTCGGTAGCCGGGATTGTTGACGTCCGGTGATAGCGAGGCAGTCCTGTTCGTCGGGCCTACGGCGCCGGCGACGAAGCGTGGCTTTTGAGGCGTCAGCTTGTTGTACTTGTCGGTTGCCAGGCGCGCGATCCGTGCAGCCTCGACGTTCATCTCGTAGGCAAGGTCCTCCATGTGATAATCCGCCATGGAGATGCGCTGGGCGTTGAACGTGTTGGTTTCCAGAATGTCCGCGCCGGCTTCCAGGTATTCCTCGTGGATCTCGCGGATCATGTCGGGCTGGGTCAGGACGAGCAGGTCGTTGTTGCCCTGGATGTCAGAATTCCAATCCTTGAAACGCTCGCCGCGATAGTCCGCCTCCGTCGGCTTGTGCTTCTGGATCATGGTGCCCATGGCCCCGTCGATGATGAGGATGCGTTCGCGAGCGGCTTTTTCCAGCGCAACGAAGGCGGGATGCTTTTTCATTTTTGGTCTTTCAAAGTCGTGTTCTTGTTGTCGACGGGCCGGGAAGCTCTTACGCGGCGGCGTGAGCTGGCAGGTCGTTTGGCGTTTCCTTGGGACGCAGGCCGAGAAGGTGGCAGATTGCGTAGACCAGGTCGGCACGGTTCAGTGTGTAGAAGTGGAACTGCTTCACGCCCTGATCGACGAGATCCATAGCCTGTTCGGTGGCAACGGCCGCGGCGACGAGGTGGCCAGTCTTCTGATCATCCTCAAGGCCTTCGAAGCGCCGGACCAGCCAGGATGGAATGGTCGCACCGGTTTTGCCGGCAAAGCCAGAGACCTGCGTGAAGTTGTGAATGGGTACGATGCCGGGCGTGATGGGCACCCAGATGCCGGCTGCACGCGCGCGCTCAAGGAAGCGCAGGTAATGTGTGTTGTCGAAAACGAACTGCGTGATGATGCGGTTTGCGCCCGCATCGACCTTGGCTTTCAGGTTGTCGAGATCGGCTTCTACCGAAACACTTTCGGGATGCTTTTCAGGATAGCCGCCGACAGAGATTTCGAAGTCGGCGATTTTCTTCAGGCCCGCCGTCAGTTCGGCTGCGTTGGCGTATCCGCCGGGTGTCGGCGTATATTTTTCGCCGACGCCTGCTGCCGGGTCACCGCGCAGGGCAACGATGTGGCGGATGCCTGCATCCCAATACGCGCGGGCGACATCGTCGACCTCTTCCTTGGTGGCGTCGACGCAGGTGAGATGGGCGGCTGCCTTCAGTCCCGTTTCCTTGACGATGCGGGCAACCGTATTGTGGGTGCGCTCGCGGGTTGATCCGCCGGCTCCGTAGGTCACGGAGACGAACTCCGGCTTGAGCGGGGCCAAGCGCTCGACGGATGACCAAAGCGTTTCGGCCTTCTTGTGGGTCTTTGGCGGAAAGAATTCTAACGAGAGATCGATTTCGCGTGAGCCAAGAAGGGGGCTTTTACGTTCCATGGTCATATCTCCTCAGGTGCCCGTTGGGCACCGGTCTCTGGACGTGAATTCGGGTTGTGTGCCGATCCGTTTGCGGCGGTTGGCTGGGTGGCCTGCCACAGCGAAACGGTCAGCGGTTGGTCTGGTGATGAGTTCGTGGGCGCCAGTTCGATTGATGCGCCGGGTTCAAGGCCCGCCAGCTTGATCCACTGTTCGATCAGCCCGGATGAGAAGCCCAATCTTTCGTGAGCGTGTTCGGTGCGAAGGAATTCCAGTTCGTGCGGTGCGAAGTCGACGATCAAAAGTTTGCCGCCCGGCTTGAGAATGCGGGCGGCTTCGGCAATCGCCTGGGCGGGCTGCGTGAGGTAGTGCAGCACCTGATGCATCACCACTGCGTCGGCGGAGGCGTCGTCGAGTGGCAGGTTGTAGATGTCTCCATGGCGAACATGTGCGTTGCGCAGGCCCGCTTGTTCGACCTTGCTGCGGGCGTAGGCAAGCATGGCTTGGTTGGTATCAATGCCGAGTGCGTAATCGAAGCGTCCGGCGAGCAGTTCCAACGTGCGGCCGGTGCCCGTACCAAGGTCCACAACGGTGTCGAAGGAGCCCGGCCCCAGGGCCTGAAGCATCGCGGCTTCGACTTCGGTTTCCGAGACATGCAGCGCGCGCAACCTGTCCCAGTCTCCGGCGTGGGTTTCGAAGTAGCGCTGGGCGACGGTTTCGCGCTGGCGGCGCAGAGCGTAGGCGCGCTCGCGGTCGCGGACGAGTTCGGGATCGGAGGTGTCGGTCGCAGCCAGAAGCTGGAGCGTCAGCCGTCCACCGTTTGTGCGTCCGGAAACGTGGAAGTAGACCCAGCTGCCTTCGCGTGCGCGCTCGACCAGACCGGCTTCGACCAGAAGCTTCAAATGGCGTGATAGGCGAGGTTGGCTTTGGCCCAGGATCTGGGTGAGGTCCTTCACGTTCAATTCGTGATAGGCGAGCAGCATCAAAATGCGCAGCCGGGTCGGTTCAGCGGCGGCCTTCAACGCTGCAACCAAAATGGATGCGGTCAATGGTTCGCAGGGCTGGCCCGGGCCGAGACCATCAAACTCCTCGGCGCGTGAGGCCGATAGCGAGCCCACGCCGCCGCCTGTTGCCGGTGGCGGAGGTTGGATCGCTTTCTGCTGACGCGAGGCGGAGGTTGGTTGAGTGGCGCTTTCCATCTTTGCATAGATATAAACATATCTTTATGTGTCAAGCCCTGAGTTGCGCGTAGAATCCGAAATGTGAATGCTCCAGCGTTGGATTCACGGGGGTTCCCAGATTTTTGCGGATATGAGGGGTCGTTAATGCGGCCGCGACGCGGGCGTGTCGGAACAGCTTCGGCTCGTCTGGGCCTCAACGGGGTTAGCCGAGGATTAACCATGACGTTTTACAGTGTGCTGCAAGCCTTTCAGCCACTACGCAAAGCGGGTTTTCATGCGCATTTCCGATATCGAGACCGTTGAATCCATGTTCGGCGATGACAATCGTCTGGTCCGCATTGAGCAGCGGCCATCGCGGTTTTCCGCTGTCTTCTTCCTGATGCTGCTGGTGCCCGCCACTCTGGCTCTGCTGATCCCTGTCATGATGCTTGCCGTTGTGGCCGTTGCTGAACCGACATCCCGGGCCTTGATCGCCGAGCATCCGATGGCAGTCATGCAGACGGCTGCGGGGCTTGTTATTTGGGCGCTGTTGTGGGGCGTACCTGCTTCGCGCTTCTTCAACAGGCTTGGCCGCACGCGTTCGATTGAGATCGATGGATTGCGGGTTCGCGTAGCCGACCGCTCAATGTCAGGCACGTCGACTTGGACGGCTGAGCTCTGCGACTTTATCGGCCTTGCGCACCATGTTCGTGCGTCCCTCTCGGGATCGCGGCATGAATTGATCCTGGTCCACGCGGATGCAGACAAATCCCTTTTGGTTCATGCCAGCGCGCTTGTTACAGACCGCCAGACCACGGAGCTTGCCGACCAGCTCCAGCAGCGCGTCGTTCCAGGCAGTGCGCTTTATGCGTCGTCCCGCAAGTCATCGGTTGACGCTTCGGTCATCGGTGCGATGTCGCCTGCTGCCGCTTGAGCCGGTTTGGGCTGACCTCATCGCCGAAACATTCGTTCGGGGCGCATGGCGCTTCTGCGTGCTGCTCAAAGCCACCTGCGGATCGGCGATGTTGGCGAATTCCTCCTGGCTTTCGCTTTAGCCGCCACGTTCAAGCCTTAGTTCATTAACAAACATATCGAGTGGTTTTCGGTTCGCTTCGCTGCTTGTTGGCGGCACTGGCGCGTCGGATCGCAGCTTGTTGTTTGCCGCCATACGGTATGCTTTGATGGCGTTGCCGGTGCGCGCAGGAGTTGGTTTGAGTATCGTGAGCCTGGGTTGCCCAGGCTTTTCAGGCCCTATGAGATTGCGCAACCTCTGCGAATTGCCACATCGGTTTCGATTGTGGTGCGGGTCGGTTGCGTTGATGACGTTTCGGGCGTAATTGCCGCCTTGCATGCCGTCCGAATTGAACTTGTGTTGGGTCGGGGTGGACGTGCTTGTTGGCAGGCCCGTCAAGACTTGGCTTAGCGACCCTGGAGCATTCACCGAATGGCGACACGTCCTTCCTCTTGCAATTGCATTGTAGATCCGCGGCCGATTGGCGTCGTTGCGGCCAAGGGCAGCAAGCGTTCCTTCTTCTTTCTCGTCTGGATGCTGCCCGTGATGCTGGTCGCAGCGATGGCTTCGTCTCAAGAGGCCTCCGCTGAGAGTGCCGCGCGTTACATGCAGCGGGTCGCAAACGAGTTGATTTCGGCGCAGCGCAAGGGTTCGGAAGACGCCTTTGCACGCGCCATTCGCTCGCATGCCGATATCCCCTCAATCGGACTGTTTTCGCTGGGATCGTATGCCAGTGGGCTCGCCCGCTCGGATCGCTCGTCGTACTACTCGGGCATGGTGAAGTTCATCGCGCGGTATGCCGGCAAGGAAGCACCCAAGTATCCGGTTGCGCGAGCCGTCATGGTTGGCCAGAGCGAGGAAACGCGCCAGGGCGTATTCGTGGATAGTGCAGTGACCCTGCAGGATGGGACCACTTACGACATCCGTTGGCACCTCATCCGCCGCGGCAAGGTGTTCAAGGTGCGCGATGCGCAGGTCATCGGTTTCTGGATGAGCCCGTTCTTGAAGAACCTGTTTGAAAACTACATTTCCGAAAACGGCGGAAACCCCAAAGCGCTGGTCATCGCTCTTAATCGCTGATTGCTGCCGGCGGCTTCTTTCCGTCGTGAAACTCAACTGACCCAACTGTGACCAGGGCGGCGGTCGGCGATCCAGCTAACAGGCCCTTGTGAGGGTCTGTATCGCTGTCTTGATCGCTACCACCCGTTTTGCGCCGTGGCGAATTGCCAGTGGCCTAGCGGCGCTCACCAGGTGAGTTCACTG
>CAYGRH010000004.1:26879-29786 GCA_964352165.1 uncultured Hyphomicrobiaceae bacterium
AGTTCACTGAGCCTTTTCAGGTGCGGGCTGCTCGGCGGCAGGGGCTTCCTTTGCGTCATCGGCTGCAGGCTGGGAGTCGGGTGCGGTCGCTTCCGCCTCTGTTTCGGCTGGTGACCAGGCGACGTTGAGCATCCGCAGTGTACCGCCTCGCCTGACCTCGCTGTCTGAGAAGTAGGGCAGCCGAACGCGCAACTGTACGGGTTGCGGTTCAATCCGCGTTAGATCGTCGAGATAGCCCAGGCTTTTATCAAGCTTGGTATCGAGGGTTAGGGTGAGGTCGTATTCACCGGCCTCGCTCACGATCTTTGGGAACGCTTTTCCTTTTGTATAGAAGAGCAGCGTCGCTGAGTAATTGCTGCGGCCTGCAATGGAAATGGGCGCAAACGGCTCTTTGGGCCGGTCGACCCGTTCAAATCGTTTCGCCTGCCGGTCGTAGCCGCCGGGCGGTACGAAGAACTCACCGTCAACGCGATAGGCCGAATAAAAACGTTTGGATTCTCCGCCGTTTCTGGCCGTGACGGTCAATTCCATGTCAAGGACGGCACCATCGCGCGCGCCGTGATTGGCAATCGTCAGCGGGATGGCGAAGACTTCGTAATTTTCGCCAGGATCGCGCGTGTAGTGAACGACGGGTGAGACGTAAAACTGCAATTCGGGCTGTTTGAGAACGCTGTGATAGAGGCTGACGGCCGAGAATACGAGGGCCACTGCCGAGGCGAGGCCGGTTATGATGCCAGCAAATGTGCCGCCCGAGCTGCCGGTTGCGGTGTTTTGAGCGATGTCGTTGTTTTCTTCACTGATCGACTTTCTGAAACGGTTCGGCACGGTTGCGCGTCCTCCAGTACATTGTCGTTTTACTGCCAACACTGGCCTTGGCGGCAGCATTGCAGGAATTTTTCTTTGTTAGCGCGGCGAAATGGCGCGGCAAATTGGGCCGGTATGTGGCGGCAATGAAGCGGCGCGTTGGTCTTTGCGCGGCAGGCTTGTGAATTGTCCTGCATCTTCCCGTGCGGCACCGTGACCGATACGGCGGATCAGTTGCAGCGGCACGGGGCTTGGAAAGATCCCTAGCTGCCGCACTCATTGGCTGGGAAAGCCTCGAAGTGGGTACATATTCCAGCCTCAGCTTGTGGGGCGTGCCCAATGTTTTTCAAGGTTTTTCAGAAGCATTCGGCCGTCCTACCTTTCTGCAATCGCCTGCTCCAATTCCGGGGCGGCGCGTGTTGCGAAGTCAACATCGCGAAAAGGAGTGTTAGCCATGCTGACCCTTAACAGGCTCAAAGCTTCCGCCGCAGCCCTGGCGTTGCCGCTGGCTCTCGGTGCCACCGTTACGCTGGCACACGCCCAAACAACAACGCTCGAGCCACCAGCCGCCACCGAGCAGCAACCGCTGCGCGTGGATCCCCCGGTTGCGCCAGAGGCAGTGCCGGTTGTGCCTGCTTCGCCGGAAACAGGAGCGGTAGCCGTTCCGGAAGCTGTTGCACCAGAGGCCCCGTCGCCGGGCTCAAGTGCCGAAGTTGCGCCCGACACTGTGCCCGATAGCGGTTCTTCAACGGCGGCTGTGGCGCAGGACCTCATCGGCCAGCCGGTGATGGACAATGAAGGGACTGAGGTCGGCTCGGTTGCCAGTCTGAAAGTCGATGCGTCCGGGAAGCTTGAAGAAATCCATGTGAAAACCGGAGGCATCATTTTCGGTCTTGGTGCGACGACCCATATCGTGCCCGCGGGAAAATTCACTGAAACGGGCAAAGACGTAAAACTCCGCTTTGCCAAATCCGAGCTCGATCAAATGCCTGAACTGGGCGCTTCGAAGAGCTGACGGCCAGCCGGGCTGTTAACGAAAACTGGATCGAAACGATACGCCGCCGGGACCTGGTCCCGGCGGTTTTTAATGGCTCGGCGCTTGGATTGTCTCGTTTCGATACGTTGCGGAACTGCGAATTTAGGATCAGTTCGGATCAAGGTTCCCGGACTAGATCAAAAGCTTTAGAACTGTAGGACAAAGTTTTTAGAATAGGCGCGTACGGTCGTATCGACGATACCGCCGACAGGTTGATGGCCCCGAACTTAGCGCCTGACAAGGCGGGGAAGGGTCGAAGACTTGAAGTCACACGGAGTAGGTTTAATGGTCTTTCCGGCCACACAATCCAGCGACTGGTCCGCCACTCTTGGCGTGATTATGCAGCGCGATTCGCAGCGCCGCTTTATGATCTCGCTTGAGCGCATGACGCAGCGCTCCGGCGACAAGTCGGGATCGCTTGTCGGACTGGCGCGCGAAGCTGTCGGGCTCAGCATGAACTGATCGCCGCGTTTGTGGGATTGCCAGAAATAAAAAACCCGGCTCGCTTGAGCCGGGTTTTTTCGTATTGAGGCCGCTGCACCCGGGCAGCGGGCGCGCTCTAACGCTCGAAGCGCTTGAACTTGATGCGGCTGGGTTCGACCGAGGCATCGCCCAGGCGGCGCTTTTTGTCCTCTTCGTATTCGGCGAAGTTGCCTTCGAACCATTCGACGTGGCTGTCGCCTTCAAACGCCAGAATGTGGGTGGCAAGGCGGTCGAGGAAGAAGCGGTCGTGGCTGATGACCACGGCGCAACCGGCGAAGTCTTCGAGGGCAGCTTCGAGCGCCGATAGCGTTTCGGTGTCGAGGTCGTTGGTCGGTTCGTCGAGCAGCAGTAGGTTGCCGCCCTCTTTCAATAGTTTTGCCAGATGCACTCGGTTGCGTTCACCGCCCGAGAGCAGCCCGACTTTCTTTTGCTGGTCGGCACCCTTGAAGTTGAACCAGCCGCAATAGGCGCGCGATGGCACTTCCTTCTTGCCGAGCAGGAGCTGGTGGAGGCCGTCTGAGATTTCCTGCCAGACGGTGTGGTTGTCGTCGAGGTGGTCGCGCGACTGGTCGACATATGAGACC